>JAUVBI010000266.1 GCA_030591305.1 Pseudomonadota bacterium | reverse complement strand
CGCTTGCTGCAAAGGCTCTTGCCCACGTTATGGGTGCCGATTTCCTGGAACAGGATGTTGTCCTGACTCAAGACGGCATTGCTATCGTATTACACGATATTTATCTTGAACCTACCACCGATGTTCGGGCTGTTTTTCCACAGCGCGTGCGCGAAGACGGCCGTTATTACGCCATCGATTTTACCCTGGCCGAAATCAGGCAACTGCGCTTACACGAGCGCAGCCAACAAAACAGCGCAGGAGAAGAGGTCGCCGTATATCCCGACCGCTTTCCACTGGAACCCGGCACTTGTGGTATCCCCACGCTGGCCGAAGAAATTGCTTTTATCGCGGGTCTGGATCGAAGCCGCAAGAAAACTACCGGCCTGTATGTGGAGCTCAAAGCACCCAGCTGGCATTTGGACCAGGGCTACGATATTGCCAAAACAATACTGGAGGTGCTTGAGCAAACAGGATACGCCCAGCGAAAAAATCAGGTCTATCTCCAGTGCTTTGATGACAAGGCCCTGCGTTATCTGCGCAACACGCTTAAAACAGAATTACCACTTATCCAGCTGATCGCAGAGAACAGCTGGGGAGAGGACAGTGAAGTCGATTACAATTATCTTCAAACCGCCCAGGGCCTGAAGGAAATCGCTAGCTATGCCGATGGCATAGGGCCCTGGATTATGCAAATTTACCGCGGAAAGTCTGATACGGGGGAAGCGATAACAAGTAGTCTGGTCGACGATGCATTGAGCAATGGCCTGGAAGTACACCCCTATACCTTCAGGCGGGACGAACTGCCCGCAGGCATTTCAACTTTTGACGAATTGCTGGAACTATTTATAAATCAGGTGAAAATTACCGGTTTGTTTACTGATTTCCCCGACCTTGTCCGCTCTTTCTTGAGACAATAGACACCTTTTTCAGTATAGGGCTATCAGGATACCAACGTGATTCCAAAAAAGAACCGCAGGACAAAAATTCTGGCCACCGTGGGGCCTGCCAGTGAATCGGCCGATGCACTGGCCCGGCTAATTCGCGCGGGAGTAGATGTTTTTCGGCTCAACTTCAGCCATGGTACAGCCCACAACCACACCAAAGTAGCCGCCAGAATTCGTAAACAGGCCGCCATTGCCGGGAAGCATGTTGGCATTCTGGCCGACCTGCAAGGGCCGAAAATTCGGATTGGTAATTTTCGCCAGGATTCCATTGAACTCGACAACGGTGACCGCTTCCGGCTGGATCTCAACCTGGGTGAGGATGAGGGTGATAAAAACGGGGTGGGGCTGAACTATGCAGAGCTGTGCACTTCCGTCTTTCGAGGTGACACCCTTCTACTGGACGACGGCAGAATCCGCCTGCGTGTGGATGACATCGAGGCCGCCGCCGTTGATTGCACCGTTATTGTCGGCGGTATTTTGAGCTCGCGCAAGGGTATTAATCGCATGGGAGGTGGCCTGGCCGCTCCGGCCCTGACCACCAAAGATATCGCCGATATCGACAGCCTCGCCGAAGTTCGCCCGGACTTCGTGGCCGTCTCATTTGTCTCCTGTGCCGAGGATATCTTCCAGACACGCGAGCTACTGCAGCAACATAATCTTGATGCCGCCATCATTGCAAAAATTGAGCGGGCCGAGGTTGTCGCCGACGAGGATACACTTAACGGAATTTTATCTGCCTCTTTCGGCATCATGGTAGCCAGGGGCGACCTGGGCGTAGAGGTGGGTGATGCGGAGCTCATCGGCATACAGAAAGACTTGATTTCCCGCGCTCGAAAAATGGATCGGGTGGTAATTACAGCAACCCAGATGATGGAGTCTATGATAAACAGCTCCATGCCCACCCGTGCAGAGGTCTTCGATGTCGCCAACGCTGTTTTGGACGGTACGGATGCCGTTATGCTGTCCGCGGAAACTGCCGTGGGTAAATACCCCGTTGAAGTCGTCATGGCTATGTCCGACGCCGCCATGGGTGCCGAGCGCCACCCGGTAGCACTAAAATCCCAACACCGCATTAATAAACAGTTCTCCAACGCCCAGGAGACTATTGCCATGTCTGCAATATACGCGGCCAATCACTACGGCAATGTGCGAGGAATCGCCTGCCTGACAGAATCGGGAACAACACCTTTGCTGATGTCGCGCCTGAGCTCAGGCCTGCCAATCTTCGCACTCAGCCATCACAGTAAAACCCTGCAGCGTCTGTCCATGTGTCGCGGCGTAGTTCCACTGTTTTTCGATGCCGGTGCTTTTGATCAGGAAGATATTGAAGCCAGGGCCATAGAGCTCCTGAAAGACGGCGGCTACCTGAGCAATGAGGATTCCATATTGCTAACCAAGGGTGCCGTTATGGGGCGTCCTGATTCCACCAATATAATGAAAATATTGCCGGTTAGCTGAACCGCAGGAAACGTATCATTATGTCGATGGGGCTTGATTGGAGCAGCCACGTACCCTTCCGCTAAATATTTTTCCAATAATCGCATAATTTACTCACTTTCGGGCATAAAAAAATAGTGTGCATTTTCCCATTATGGCCACTACTGGAACAAATGAGTGGTAAGCTCTCAGGAGCTGGATTTCCAGCAATGTTTTATGCACGCGGTCGAAGTTCACTAAGTTCCTCGGTACGTAAACCATAAATAATAAATGACTAATGTGGCATCCTTATGGGTCTCACTGCAATACAGGTAAATATATATGTCTACTATAACCGGCACAGTAAAATGGTTTAACGAAAGCAAGGGATTTGGCTTCATCGAACGCGAAGGCGGCCCTGACGTGTTTGTACACTTCAGCGCAATCAAGGGTGATGGCTTTAAAACTCTGTCCGACGGACAGAAAGTTGAATTCACCGTCTCAGATGGCCAGAAAGGCCCTCAGGCAGACGACGTAATACCTTTATAGACAGAGCAATCGTCTCTAAAGACAAAAAAGGAGCACCTCAGGTGCTCCTTTTTTTATGCCCGGGAATCTTCCCCGCCTATGCGGAGATCACCTTCGCCCCACGTGACTAAGTATCATCGCTTAACTTTTTCTGCCTGTCCAACTCAGAATTCATATATTTAATCCACTGTGATGCATATTTCTCCGAACGCTTATCCTTGCGGGCGGCGTCAAATGCTTTGCGAGCACTGTTGTATTGCTTGTCATTGAAGTAGGCCATGCCCAATACCAACCTGGCGGTATCCGGGCGCTTCACACCACCCCGGGACAGACCTTTGTTGATAGCGGTGATGGCCTTTTTATACTGGTCACCATCCAGGTAAACATTTCCCAGACGCGCATACAGCTCGCCGGAGTCGGATTTTGCAGCAGCCAGCTCCATAGCTGGAATCGCTTTTTTCACTTCCTGTGCCTGGCGCCAGGCGTTACCCAGAAGTTCGTAGTTTTTGGACTTTGGATCAATAGACTCATTCTTCAAGCCCTTATCCATAATCACGGCCGCCCGGTACGGAACTTCGGCATTCAGGTAAAGATATGCCATGGTAATCTGCTCGGTGCCTTTATCAAGCATGTTCTGAACGTAGGCAGTATCCATGGCAGCCAACTGTCTGCTCTCTTTCTTTTGCTCACCGTACATATGGGAAAGCTGCACCCAGTACTGCTTCTTGGGATAATACTGAAGTAGCTCCTCAAGTACTCTTACTGCGCTATTTACGTCATTGCTATCAAAGTACAGGAAGCGAGCCAGGTTATACCACTGCTCCTTGGGAACCTTGTCTTTTTCCTTGTACATGCTGATGGCTTTCTCAACATTGAACAAAGCATTCTTGTAGTCCTTCACCTGATAGTAACCCTGGGCCAGCATCACATAAGCACTGGCCGGAGGGATTTCAGTTGCGTCAAACCAGGCCAGCAGTGCTGTAATGCCTTTGTTCCAGTCTTCCTGAACAAAGTACAGCTGGGCAATGGTGTATCTGGTATTAATTTCCATCGCCAGAGGAATATCCGGCTGAGCTATCACTTGCTCGTAAGATTTCAACGCACTGCCGTAATCTTCAGCGGAGTAATAGATAAATG
>JAUVBI010000201.1 GCA_030591305.1 Pseudomonadota bacterium | reverse complement strand
TTATAACTGAATTGGGGCATCAGGCTTCCACAGGTGCTTCGGTGGAAGCCGCTTCCTCAGCAGCCATTTGCACTTCACCCTGGTCCTGGGTAACGCGCATGACTTCCTGCATGGAGGTTACACCCTGCACCACCTTGCGCAGACCATCCTCATACAGGGTTATCATTCCCTGCGCTCTCGCCGCCGCATGCAAATCTGTTGCATCGGCGCCGCTGAGAATCACCCGGTGCATTTCCTGGTCCAAGGGGAATAGCTCGTGTATGGCAATCCGCCCCGAATACCCTGTTCCCGAGCAGACATCACAGCCAACGGCCTCGTAAATTACTTTAGTGTCGCCGACAAAGGGTGCCAGCCCGGAATGGGCAATATCTTCGGCCGACAGTTCCACCGGCGCTTTACATTCTTTGCACAGGGTTCGTACCAGGCGCTGGGCGAGCACGCCATTAACTGAGGAGGTGATTAGATAGCGCTCCACACCCATGTCCTCCAGGCGGGTTATCGCGCCAGCGGCTGTATTGGTGTGCAGGGTTGAAAGCACCAGGTGCCCGGTCAGGGCGGACTGAACCGCTATCTGCGCCGTTTCGGTGTCACGCATTTCACCAATCATAATAATATCGGGATCCTGACGCAGAATGGCACGTAGAACCCTGGAAAAGGTCAGGTCAATTTGGGATTGAACCTGTATCTGGTTCACCCCGCGCAACTGATATTCCACCGGGTCTTCCACGGTAATAATTTTGAGCCGGTCGGAATCCAGTGACGCCAGGGATGCATACAAGGTCGTGGTCTTACCGGAGCCGGTAGGGCCAGTGAGCAACAAAACACCGTGGGGGCTGGCCAGCAGCTCCTGGTAGCGCTCCAGCGTGTCCTCGCTAAAACCCATAGAGATTAGACTGAGCCGGATGCTGTCCCGATCCAGTACACGCATAACAATGCTCTCACCGTGTACCGTGGGAATGGTGGACACCCGCAAGTCAATTTCATGCCCCTTCACGCGGGTCATAATACGACCATCCTGAGGCAGGCGGCGCTCGGCAATATTCATATGCGACAGCAGTTTGACCCGCGAGGCAATCGCCGGGGCTAAATTAGCGGGGGGAGAATTTTCAGCGTCCTGTAGCACGCCATCGACCCGGTATCGCAACTGTAAACCGTCGTCGAAAGGTTCGATATGAATGTCGGATGCACCCAGATCTACCGCCTTGTGGATAATCTGGTTGACCAGGCGTATGACCGGGGCCTCACTGGCCAGGTCCTTCAGATGCTCAATGAATTCGTCGTCGCTCTGGCCGCCGAATAAATCGTCATCGTCAATTTCATCCTCGCCATCGGGCTTGTGGGCGTACAACTGTATCGCCCGGGTGATATCAGCGTCGAGGCCCAGAGTGAGAGTGACGGGCTTATCAACAGCGAGCGTGAGTGCCTTTTCCAGAAAGGGATCCTGGGGCATGGTTGCAGAAAACACAATTCCCACGTCGCTCACTTCCACCGGAACAACGCCATTGCTAACCAGGAAATCCTGTGCCACACCGTCTATGTATATGGCCTCCTCAGGATATGCGGAGCTTGCCTGCAGGGGGATACCCAACTGCTGGCTAAGAGCAATGGCGATATCGTTATCGGACACCAGCCCCAGCTTCAGCAAGACCTGGCCGAACAAGCCACCCATCTCCGCCTGGCCCAGCAGAGCCCGCTCTACATCCCGTTCAGAGATTTTCCCCTGCTCTACCAGCAGTTCGCCTATTTTCTTCATGGCGCGGCACGCTATCCCGGTCAATTAAAGTCGAGATTGTAGCATAGCAATTACCATGAATTGATACTTACCTCCGGAAACTACACGAGCTCGGCTAAGCCCGCTGGCTGGAAACCGGAACAATCTCCCCGGTCATATAGCTGGAATAATCCGACGCCAGAAACATCATGACGTTGGCGACTTCCCAAACTTCGGCGGCTCTGCCAAAGGCCTCTTTCGATGCCAGTTCTTCCAGTAGTTCTATGGGCGTGGTTTTCTTTAAAAATTCGTGGAAGGCTATTGAGGGTGATACTGCGTTTATACGCACTTTGTAATCAGCCGCTTCCAGTGCTGAACAACGTGTTAGCGCCATCACACCCGCTTTCGCCGCGGCATAATGACACTGTTCTTTTTGTGCGCGCCAGCCCAGTACTGAAGCATTGTTGACGATAACACCCGCCTCCCTGGGCTGCATTTTTCTCAACATGGCCCGGGTCATACGCATGGTGCCGGTGAGCGTGACATCCAGCACCCTGGACCACTCTTCATCTTCCATATCAACCAGCAATTTAGTGCCGCCCAGACCGGCGTTATTAATGAGCACATCGACACCGCCCATCAGTGACTCAGCTTCATCAACCAGCGCCTGTACATCATCTTCCAGAGTCACATTGGCCAGCTTGCCATAGACTGCATCCAAACCGTGCTCTGATTTAAGGGTTTCCACAGCTTTGGCCAGACGGACCTCATGGACGTCGCTGATCATCACGGCACGGGCGCCCTCTTCCACGGCTCGGGTGGCAGCGGCGAATCCAATACCGGCACCTGCGGCAGCGGTAATCAAAACGGATTTGCCGGCCAGCAGCTGGTGGCCTTTTACATAGGGCGGGGGTTCTTTTAATGCCATCGTGTACTCCTCAAAAAATTCCTGAATTTTTCCCAGACTAACCGCGTGGTTCGCGCGGCATTCCCAGCGCTCGCTCGGCGATGATATTACGTTGAATCTGGTTGGTTCCGCCATAAATGGTGTCGGAGCGGGTAAAAAGATACATGGACTGCAACCGGTTGAGTTGGTAAGGACCAGCATCGAGAATTTCACTTTC
Organism: Pseudomonadota bacterium; assembly: GCA_030591305.1. Next base: position 2,932 of record JAUVBI010000201.1, on the reverse strand, counting down.
TGCCCCCAACACATCCATAGCCAACTTGCCCAGATTGCGATGCCAGGTCGCCCAATACAACTTGTACATCATGGCTTCTTTCTGCAACTCACCGCTCTCTCCACCCGAGAGTATGCGCATGCTGTTCGCACGCATTATTTTAAGGCCCACATAGGCATCGGCAATGCGCTGTCGTATGGCAGAATTTTGGGCGGCACCGTTCTTTCTAGCCAGAGTAATAATTTCATCAAACTCGTTCTGGAACAACATTTGCTGCCCCAGTGTAGACACACCCCGCTCAAAGCCGAGCAGGCCCATGGCAACTTTCCAGCCATCGCCGGGTGCTCCAACAATGTCCTGCGCGCGGCATACAGCATCGGTAAAAAAGACTTCATTGAACTCGCAGGTGCCTGTTAGCTGTTCGATTGGAACCACTGTTACACCGGGCTGATCCATAGCAAGCAGGAAAAACCCCAGGCCCTTGTGCCCCACCAAGTCGGGATCGGTACGCGCGATGACAAAGCAGTACTGGGACTCATGCGCCAGGGAGGTCCAGACCTTCTGCCCGGATATTTTCCACTGGCCGGCTTGCTCATCAAAGTGTGCTTTTGTTTTGATGTTGGCGAGGTCAGAGCCGGCGCTGGGCTCTGAATAACCCTGGCACCAGAACTCTTCGCCGCGCAAAATGCCCGGCAGAAATCGTTGCTTTTGTTCTTCACTGCCAAAGGCCAGAATAGTGGGGCCAGCAAGGGTTTCACCGATATGCCCGATACGACCGGGGCCGCCCGCCCTGGCATACTCCTCATGAAAGATAACTTGCTGCTCGATACTCGCACCCCGGCCACCGTACTCCACTGGCCAGCCAATACAGGTCCAGCCACCGACATACAGCTGCCGTTCCCAGGCGCTGCGCTGTGCCACGAACATGTGTTCATCACCCGGGCCGCCACGGCCGCGAATTTGCTCGAATTCGCCGCACAAATTTTCTGCAAGCCAACCGGCAATTTCACTGCGGAATTGTTCGTCCTGGGCACTGAAACTCAACTTCATGCGACAGCCCCCCCATCGAGCAGCCCGTGAGCCAGGCGCTCCCGGTGATAAGCGGCGTCGCCCAGGAAGGTCTCGGTAGATTTGGCACGCTTGAAATACAGTTGAATATCATACTCAGCAGTAAAGCCCACGCCGCCGTGTAATTGAATACCCGTTCCCGCATTGTGAAAATAGGCATCGCTGCAATAGGCTTTGGCAACACTAGCCGCCTCGGCAAGTTCAATTCCCAGCGGGGCATTTTGTAAGGCTTCATCGGCGATACAGGCGGCGTAATAAACCGCAGAGCGGGATGCCTCTGCTTTTACCATCATATCCGCCGCCTTGTGCTTAACCGCCTGATAGGACGCAATAACGCGGCCAAACTGTACACGCTCCTGTAAATAATCGACCGTCATATCCAATGTTTGCTGGGTACCGCCCAGCTGGTCTGCAGCAATAGCAACCGTTGCCAGGTCAATAATTTTCGACAGCAGCGGCCAGGCATCGCCCGGCGACTGCATAAGCGCTGACGCTGGAACAATCACCTTATCAAACTGTATTTCTGCCTGCTTTCGAGTCTGGTCCATGGTTGGCAGCCAGCGACGGGTAATACCCGCTGTGTCGGCAGGTAAAACAAACAGGCTGATGTTGTTCTCACCTGAACTGCCCGGCTCCCGCGCGGCCACAATTAAAAGTTCAGCACTGTGTCCATCTGGAACAAAGCGGCAGCTGCCGTTGAGGACAAAATCCTCTCCCTCCGCCTGGCATGTGAGCTCGATGGCTGCAGCATCCCAACCTCCAGTGGTACCAGTATAGGCGAGAGTGGCAGTGGTACCTCCGACAATTTCGGGAAAGTACTGCTCCTTCTGCTGTTCGGTTCCGGCTATTAACAATGCATTAGTTGCCAGGCATACCGTTGAATAAAAGGGTGCGCATAACAAGTAGCGGCCCATCTGTTCCAGCATAGCAACCAGCTCCACATAGCCCAGCCCCATGCCGCCGTATTCCTCGGGAATATGTATAGCCTGCCAGAACATTTCCCCGGTAATGCGCGACCACAACTCCGGATCAAAGCCCAGCTCTGTAGCCATGGCTTTGCGGACCGCAGCACTGGTGGAAACTTCTGCAAGAAACGCATCTGCCGTATCGCGAATCATTTCCTGCTCTTCGGTAAATTTAAATTCCATGTTTATTCAAGGTCTCAGATTGCTCAGGTGCCATACACTTTTTGTGCAGGAACTTCGCGCGCGACCAACTCCTCGATCGCTCCACCAATCTCTGACGGTTCCCACTTGTCATGTTTATCAACCGGCTTGGTAGAGCGCCAACCATCGGCAATAGAAATTTTACCTCCCTCTGCCTCAAACACACGCCCTGTAATATGGCTCGATTGTTCTGAACCCAACCAGACTACAAGCGGGGCAACATTGGCAGGGTCATAGTAATCAAACCCCCCCTCCTCGGGCTTTTTCATCATGTCGGCAAAAACATCTTCGGTCATACCTGTTCGCCCGGCAGGTGCCAGGGCATTTGCGGTAACACCATAGCGACCCAATTCAGCTGCCTGGTTAAGGGTAAGCGAAGCGATGCCTCCTTTGGCGGCAGCATAATTACTCTGGCCAATGGAGCCATTGAGGCCAGCACCGGATGAGGTATTAATAATACGCGCCTTCACCTCAACGCCCTCCTTGGTCTGGGCGCGCCAGTAATGCACCGCATGGCTGGAGATACAAAAATGGCCCTTCATGTGAACGGCAATAACCTGATCCCACTCTTCTTCCGTCATGGAGGCGAACATGCGATCGCGGCAAACGCCGGCATTATTCACGACTACATGCAGGCCGCCAAAAGTTTCAATGGCAGTCTTTACGATATTCAGGGAATCTTCATAACAGGTAATATCGGAGGTATTGGCAAGCGCCTT
>JAUVBI010000028.1 GCA_030591305.1 Pseudomonadota bacterium | reverse complement strand
GGTCCCGCCGGTTTTGCCATCGGGGCACAATATCGGGATGAAGGGTATTCGGACAAGCGCAATGAAATCTATACACAACAAATTGATCCGGATAGCGGTGCTGCAATTCCGGTCGATTTGATATTTCTTGGGGGCGGCCTGCCAGTCGATGAGGACAGGCAGTCCTATGCACTTTTTTCCGAGATTCAGCTTCCTGTTTCAGAGTCGGTGGAGGTAAACCTGGCGCTGCGCTATGAGGGCCTGGATACTGCCAGTAGTGTCGACCCCAAGATCGCTGTCCGGTGGCAAACAACGGATTCATTAGTACTGCGGGCATCGGCGTCAACCGCGTTTCGCGAGCCGTCACTGGCACAGTTCCACGCCCAGGAAACTTCCTTACAGGGCATCCAGGATTTCAACCCGGACGGTAGTGCCAAAGGTGGTGTGGCATTTATTCGGGTGAATGCCGCCGGTAACCTGGACCTCGATCCGGAGGAATCCACCAATTACAATATCGGTGCAATCTGGCAGCCATCAGATTCCTTCGATATTCGCCTCGACTACTGGCGTTTCGAATACGAAGACGTTATCACGGTGGAGAATGCCCAGGGCAAGTTGCAGAATGGCCTTAATGGCGAGGACATTATTCGTGTGGCCGGTGATAACAGCCAGTTAGCCGGTATTAATGTCGACTACATCAATGCTGCAAATGTGGATACGGACGGGCTGGATCTGTCGGCCAACTACCTGATAGCCAGTGGCTCTGGCGGAGAGTTTAGTTTACATCTCACTGCAACACATTTTTTGAGTTATGAAATTCCCGACTCTACGGGTGGCACACAGGATGTGGCCGGCAAGTTTAATCACGACAATTTTGCCCGCTCCATCCCCGAGACCAAAGCCAACTTATCGGCAGATTGGGTCGTTGGCAATCACAAGGCAGTGGCTATTGCATACTACGTGTCCAGCTATGAAACCACCAGGGTCGTGCCCGCTGGTTCCAGTCAGACGATAGACAGCTGGACAACGGTGGACCTGCAATACGCCTATAACCTGGAGCTGGACAACAGCGCAGCTCGGTTTAGCCTGGGCGTTAAAAATGTGTTCGATGAAGATCCGCCGGTGGTATACGATGCGGCGAACCTCAGCTATGACCCCAAGCACCACGATCCGCGTGGACGCATCTATTACGCCAGGATTAGCTACGCATTTTAAATGGCTCTGTTTAATGGAGAGGCCTGATTGCGTGTTAGCTATGTTAGAGTTTGCACAATCAATGACATATTATTGGATTACTTGTCGCGTATAGCTGCATCTTGACCTCCCATTCAAACTTACCATTGAGATTTGACATGAAAAGTAACCCTTTTTTGCAGGACTGGAAAACCCCCTTCGGTATACCGCCTTTTGATGAGATTGAGTGCGAGCATTATATCCCCGCGTTCGAAGCAGCCTTCGCGGAGCACAAAGCGAATCTGAGTGAAATTGTGAATAACCCGGGGCCTGCAACTTTCGCCAATACCCTGGAAGCCATGGAGCTCGCCAAACCCACACTGGATAAGGTGCTCAGGGTCTTTTACAACCTGACGAGTTCGAGCTCTAACGAGGCGCTACAGGGGGTAGAGAACAAGATGTCTCCCCAAATAGCGGCGCACTTTGCCTCGGTATCTACCGATGCCGAACTGTTTGAACGAATAAATGTCATCTATGAGGCTCGCTCTACTGTTGAGCTCGACAGCGAGGCCAGGAAGCTGTTGGAGCAGGTTCACTCCCGTTTTGTTCGGGCGGGCGCTGCGTTGCCACTTGATGCGCGGGAGCGAATGAACGCGATAGAGGGAGAACTTGCGGGCCTTTATACGACCTTCGGGCAACACATCCTCAAGGATACCAATGAGTTTGAATTGCTGCTGACCCAGGAGCACGAACTGGCCGGATTACCGGATTCTGTCAGAGTGTCGGCAGCTGCGGTCGCGCAGGAGCGAGGTTATGAGAGCGGCTATGTTTTCACTATTTCACGTTCGTCTTTTACGCCGTTTATGCAGTTTGCGAACAATCGTGAGCTGCGGCAGAAAATGTATGAGGCCTATACCCACTGCGGCGATAACGGCACTGCCAACGACAATAATAAACTGGTAGGCAAAATTGTGGGCCTGCGCCATGAGCGCGCCAGACTGCTGGGGTTCGAATCTCATGCCCACTATATGTTGGATGACCGCATGGCAGCCAAACCGGAAAACGTCATGGCTCTGCTGGATCAGCTGTGGGAGCCCACAAAGAAAAAGGTATTACAGGAGGCAAAAGATCTACAGGCTGCCATAAAGCAGGGTGGCGGTGATTTTCAGCTGGAGGCCTGGGACTGGTGGTACTACACCGAAAAAGTGTTGGCCAGCCGGTTTGAACTTGACGAAGAAGAATTGAAAGCCTATTTCAGTCTGGAGAACGTGAGAGACGGTGCCTTTGCCGTGGTCAAAAAGCTTTACGGCCTCTCTTTCGAGGAAATAGAGGATTTTCCGTCCTATCACGAAGATGTTGCTGCCTATGAAGTAAAAGATAGCGACGGTTCCGCCATTGGCATTTTTCTGGTTGATTATTACATGCGGCCGGAGAAGCGTGGAGGTGCCTGGATGAGCGAGTTTCGGGCTCAGTCCAAGCTCGACGGAGATATCCGCCCCATTGTCATTAATGTCTGCAATTTCCCCAAAGGTAGCTTGTCTATGCCCTGTCTCCTGGGCATGGAAGAGGTTACAACCCTCTTCCATGAATTGGGCCACGGCCTGCATGGCTTGCTAAGTCAGGTGAAGTACGCCTCCCTGGCCGGCACCAATGTGAAGCAGGATTTCGTCGAGCTCCCCTCCCAGATTATGGAGCACTGGGCGGTGGAGGGCGAAGTGCTGCAGAGCTATGCCCGTCACTATTCTTCCGGCGAGCCCATACCCCAATCCCTGATCGATAAAATTCGCAAGGCCAGCACCTTTAACCAGGGTTTCGCCACAACAGAGTATCTCGCCGCCTGTTATCTTGACATGAGCTGGCACTCACCCGAGTCCAGCGGTGAACGGGACGTGGCCGGCCACGAGAAAAATGCGATGAACAGTATCGACCTGATTTCGCAGGTAGCGCCCCGCTACAGGCCCACCTATTTTCAGCACATTTTCACGGGCGACAGCTATTCTGCCGGTTATTATTCCTATATCTGGGCAGAAGTGCTGGACGCGGATGGCTATGAGGCTTTCAAGGAGAATGGCTTGTTTGATGCGGCGACAGCAATGCGGTTTCGCAAGGAAATTCTCGAACGGGGCGGGTCGGATGATGAGATGAATATGTACAGGGCGTTCCGGGGGCGGGACCCTGTGGTGGAGCCGTTACTTGCAGTTCGGGGGTTGGCTTAATGTGTAATGGGGGTGGTTAAGTAAATTTGGTGGGGCTTTTTTTGTATGGCTTTTTATTTGGCAGAAGGTTCACCCAGAACGTGATCTCTGGGGATTGACTGGAAATCGACAATGCTTCCACCATAGTGTGAGACAAACTGCTCAGCATCTTCTTTTTTACCAAAAGGCACGACCTCGGGGGCACCCATGCCGCCACTGCGCTCACTGCCAATAACATACCAGGCTCTGCGACCATCTATCCAGGTGCCGGCCTCTGGCATATCCCAATTTGCCCGCCCCATATCGGTAACATAAATTGCGGCAATATTTTTTGGTTCGCCCGGCAAGAGGGTGAATGCGATAGCATCTCGCACCGAAACAAACCACAGCGGTTGCTCGCGGTCGCCAAGAATAATTTGCCCCTTCGGCCCCTTGTGTTCGACCACCGTCATCAGACAGTAATACCCAAGCGCGTCGCGGGTAAGTTCCTGAGGAGAGGGCATAGCGACTGGTGTGGTCTTGTCACAGGACAGCAGTAGCACAAACGGGAGGGAGACAAGGAGTTTGAAAAGTGATTTCATTACAGTTCTCTACGCTGAAATATTGCCATCGTTGCACACAGTGGAGCCGCAACCCAGGCAAGTAACAAGGACAGCAGTAGGGGTATGCCAAAGCCTGCCTTGGCTGCTATACCGCTTATTCCGGCAGCTTGTCCCACTGTGTCAAAAGCGGTCAGGTTTAAAATTCGATAGGTATCGGTAGGGCTGGCCAGCATAAGAATTGAAAATAGCGTCTGGTCAATTTGTTGTTCCCGGTCAGCAAGTAGTACGCCGAGCAACCCTAAATCATACAGAACGACGAAGAGCAGCCACAGCACCACAGCGGCACCGGCAGCGGTGCTGCGTTCTCGAACCAGCACGCTCACCAGATAACCCATTGCGATAAATATTGCACCCAGCAGAAGAGTGCTTGCCATCATAGTGAGATAGGCTTGCCAACCGGCTATGCCGGTTTCGGTAGAGAGCACGGTGATTACCGCTGCACCCCCGTAGCCGATGATAATTGCAGTGGCCAGAATCATCAGGTGGCCAAAAAACTTACCCAGAATTACCTGCCAGCGTGATATTGGGTAGGTCAGCAATAACAGCATCGTGCCGCGCTCAAATTCACCCACCAGAGCATCGAAAGACAACATAAGAGCTATGAGTGGCAACAGGTAAACACTCAAACTGGCCAGGCTTACAACACTGATGGCCAGAGCCCCGGCGCGGGTTGTGCCACTGGGAGCCGACCCTACCAGCAATAAGCTTAATGCCATTGCTCCCAGTAAAATAACAGCTGCCGCTACCCAGCGATTGCGCAAACCATCAACAAACTCGTTTACCGCCAGTAATCGTATCGCTCTCATTGTGGCTCTACCGTATCCATATAGTGCTGATAAACTTCATCCAGCCTGGGGGGCACAATATTCATATCTTCAACCCGGTCTCCCAGTGCTGCAATTCGGTGAATGAGTTCCATTTTGCTCGACCCGAGGCAGAGCAGGTCTATGCCGTTGTCGCCAACCCTGTGTAATTTACCGGCAGAGCACAGTTGCTCTGCCACTTTTGCAGCTGTGCCGGGTTTTACTTGTAATTGTACGTAGATAGGGAGTCCGGCCTGCTCCAGTAATTCAGGCATTGTGCCACATGCCAGCAGTACACCGTTTTTTAGTATGGCGATGCGATCGGCGCGAGCCTCTACCTCGTTCAGCGAGTGTGATGAGATAAGTGATGTTGTACCCGAGCGGCTGAGTGTATCAATGAGTTCATAGAACTGCCTGCGCAGTGAGGGGTCCAGGCCACTGGTCGGCTCATCCAGGAACAGAAGTCGTGGCTCGCCCAGCATCGCCTGAGCCAACCCCAGGCGCTGTCGCATCCCTTTTGAATAAGTACTCACGCGTCGGTCGGCTGCATCTTTCAGGCCGACCCGGGTCAGAATGTCGGTATACTCCAGCGCTGACACACCCTTCAGGCTCGCATAAAAAGCCAGCACTTCTCTGCCTTTCATGGCGCTGTGAAAGGCGACACTTTCTGGAACGTAGCCCAGTAATTGATGCTGCGATGAGGCGTTGGATACAGGGTCTCTTCCCAGAACCCGTACTTGCCCGGAACTGGGCCGGGTTAGCCCCAGCATCATTTTCATCAAGGTGGTTTTACCGGCACCATTATGACCGATCATGACAAGACGCTCACCTGGGTGAACGGTGAGATCGACATTTTGTACTACGGCCTTTCCCCCGTAGTGTTTGCTGACGGCACTTAGTTCGATTGCATTCATTGTGGGAGCGCCTTATCCATCGCTCGATCCTTGTTGGTGTTCAAAGGACATGAGCGGCGCGCTATCGCTTACCCCGCCGGGGTGTAATGAGGGAAACTCCGATTGTGCCCAGCGCAGCACCTGCATGGCCGGACTGTTGATTAACAGCTTGGCCAGCGGGTGGCGCCATAGCAGTTGGTCCACCATATCGTTGGGCTGGTAGGGTCTATCGGCAATACCATTGTTGTCGAGGTCGAAGGCTGGGTTATCACTCCAGAAGTTCCCTCTGCCATCCAGCGACCACTCGATAAAACGGGTGCCGACATATTTTACCTGATTCCGGTTGTCAATAAATGCATTGCCAAAGACATCATTGCCTTCTGACCCTGCGGTAAAGTGAATGCCAATTTCACAGTTGGAAAAAGAGTTATTTTCAATACGGTTAAAGTTGGCGTTATAGATAAAAAAGCACTTTTGGGCACCGTCAATTCGATTGCCACTAAAGTGTGAGTCGTTGGCAAAGTTTAAAAACAAGCCTCGGTCTCGGTCTCCGTATGAAATATTATTAATAACCTGAAGTTTATTTGAGTACATCAGGGCATAGGCAACGTGATTGCCACTGGAATGGTTTCCTTCAATAATACTGTCATGGGTGTACATATAGTGTATGGCAAAGCGCAAGTCATGCATGACATTATTGCGGAAAATATTGTTTCGGCTGGTTGTTACAAAAATGCCATCGCGACCGAAGCTGATGTCATTACCCTCAACCACGGAGCCTGGTGTATTCCATAGCTGTACACCATTGCCTCTGTCATTCACATGCGGATTTTTACTGCCTTTGATGATATTGTTTTTAACCTGTGCATCCTCTGGGCCCTTCAAATAGACGCCAATGAGGTTGTCTGTCAGTTTGTTTTTTTCCACCAGGGCACGGTCGCCCTCGGGGCTTATAAAAATTCCTGAATCCTCTGTGGTAAGACTGTCACCGGAGTGACGTATGGTTAAGCCACGAACGGTTACATCCGGCGCGGCCACCGTAACAACCCGTCCTTGCCTCCCTCCGTCTATTGTCGCCACATCTTTGCCCAACAGGCTGAGTGATCGATCAATAACAATGGGGCCTTTGTGAATACCCGCCTGGAGTATCAGAGTGTCACCCGGGCGCGCTTGATAAATGGCTTCCTGCAAGGGAGCGCCCACCTCTACTAACAAAGTGTCGGCGTATACCGCTGCAGAAAGTGTGAATAAGAAAAAAACAAGCACCCGGGTCAGCGCAGGGCTGGCCACGGGGCTTGTGTTTTTAGAGCTTGCTGGCATCAAGTTTGTACTGTGCATTAACGTGCGATGCCTCAGCAGTTTTTCAGGACGCCTCCACCAGCATGCGGCCGCGCATTTCCATGTGCAGCGCATGACAGAACCACTGGCAGTAGAACCAATGCACTCCAGGACGGTCGGCCTTGAAGGTTATGGAGGACGTGGCTTGAGGCCCGACTTCCATTGCTACACCGTAGTTTGCAAGCGTAAAGCCGTGAGCGAGATCGTCAATCTTGTCATTATTACTGACGTAGACAGTGACCTCATCCCCCTGCTTGACCTTGAAGTCTGTCATGCTGAAATTGGGTGCTGCAGACCACATATAAACACGTACCTTATTGCCATCACGTATCACTTTGGAGTCCTGATACAAGGTCACGCCGTCTTTTTTGGCCTGGGCGGTGGCTTCAGCCCAGATAGGGTCATCCTTGCTCCATAGGGAGTCGGGGTTGACGATATCCGTTCGAACAATGATACAGTCGTGGGGCTCGGCGAAGGTTGGGCCATCGTGCACGATTTCCATTTTTTTGCTGGAGATGTCGATTAGCTGCTCGTTCTCGGGTTTCAGGGGGCCCACGTTAATAAACCGGTCCTTGGAGAACTTATTCAGTGATACCAGCCATTTGCCATCGGCCTCTTTGGTTTCACCCATTGAGCTGTGGTTGTGGCCAGGCTGGTATTGCACATCAATTTTTTCCAGAATTGGATCGACATCTTTACCTGCATAGGCATCGACAGCCTTTTGTATGTTCCACTTGACTATCTGACTGTCCAGAAATAGCGTTGTGAAAGCATTACCCTTGCCGTCAAAGGCGGTGTGCAGGGGACCAAGGCCCAGTTCGGGCTCAGCTACAATGACACCTCGGGGCTCGATCTTATCGTTGAAGAGATCTGGTATGAGGGTTACGTCAATAACAGACGCGGTGGGGGACAGCTTTCCGTTAATGACCACATGACGTCTGTCCGGTGCGGTATTGCAACCGTGCGGGCTGTTAGAGACTGGTACGTAGCGGGTATAAGGTGAGCCCTTACGTCCATCGAGAACCGGTACGCCACCAATGGTCTTGAAATCGCCATTCCTGACGCCTTCCTCAATACGTTTGATGTCGAAAATTACGACCCAGTCTCGTTCTGCAGATGTCATCTCTGCCAGTGTTACGCCGCCTTCGGAGTTGTAGCAGGTAGAGAACGCGTATAGCCCCTGGTAATCTGCATCGCAGTTATCCAGGTTTCCGTCCACCATCACCTGCCACGCAACTTTCATTTCATCGCCGTCAATAGCGGTAAATATAGCGTGATACTTACTGGGGTCATCCAGGTCCCGGCCATCATTTGGAATGGGGACCCGATGCTCACCATTGGCAAATACATAACCCGTGCGAGGATATTTCTGCGGGCGCAGGCCGTGTATGTCAGAGGCATTTGGAATTTCGATGATTTTGTCACATTTCATGACATCACAACGTACCCGGGCTACACGAGTGTTGGCCTTGTCGTTCATGAACAGATAGCGACCGTCATAGGTACCGTCTGTAAACGACATATGGGGGTGGTGAAGGTCGCCATTTTGCCAAACTTCACCCTTATCCTCCAGGAATTTTTTTGTCTCGGGAAGCAGGCCATCCTTGTGAATTTTGATACTCTCGTTGGTTGCGCCCCAGCCTGTTGCACTACAGCGATTAAAAACGGGCACTCGCATAAGTTCACGCATGGAGGGTAGGCCCATAATGCGCATCTCGCCGCATTGGCCGCTACTCCAAAAGCCGTAGTAATCGTCCAGGTCTCCCGGAGCGACACTGCCTTTCTCGCTTGCGGCCTGTGCATTTGCAGAAGCTAACAAGCCACCTCCCGTGATGCCGGCCAGTGTGCCGGCTCCGGCCAGAGCGGCAAGTTTAGCCGAACCACCCAGCAGCTCCCTCCGTTGAATCCCTGTTTGCTTGCCTTCGTTATTGTCTTCTTTCTTCGACATAGCATGTCTCCTTTGAGTTAGCGCTTGTCATCTATCCAATAGTGCATACGCACCACTACCGATACCCCTGGCTGAGCTGATATCAGAATTTTTAATCAGAAATGGCGATAATGTCTGCCGGTTCCCGTCCTTTTTCTTTAATGTTTTGCAATCTTATCGCTGCTGCAGACTTATTTCCAGAAACCTGTTTACTGGGGCGCTCCCGCTTCAAGCGCTTTTGAATAAGTACGGGGCAGGCATGGTCATCAACATAGACAACCTGGCAGTGCAGGCAATAAAGGCACTCATTAACATTAATGTTTCCCTCTTTGTGAATCGCCTGCACCATACACTCCTGAGAGCAACGTTGGCAGGGCGTGCCACATTCTCGGTAGCGTTTTAACCACTCGAACATACGCAGGCGGCCTGGAATTGCAAGGGCGGCACCCAGGGGGCATAGGTATCGACAGTAGAATCGCTCTATAAAAATACCGGGCAACAATACGCCCACGGCAAACAGAACAAAGGGCCAGCTGCGCTGAAATTTCAGGATAATAGCAGTTTTGAAGGGTTCGACTTCGGCCAGGCGTTCTGCCCAGTCCAGTGAGTGCAGGGAAAGGCCAAACAATAGCAGGAAAATTAGGTATTTCAGTGCCCACAGCCGTTCATGAAAACTCCACGGTAGTAACAACTGGGGGATTTTTACCCATTTGGCAACCCGGTTCATTAATTCCTGTAATGCACCGAAGGGGCACAACCAGCCGCAATAGGCTCCCCGGCCCCAAAAAAGCAGCGAGGTGGCCACCGAGCCCCACAGCACAAAGAGCAGGGGCTCCATCAAGAAGTAGCTCCAGTCAAACCCCGAAACCAGCGCATTTAACACGGCGAGTATATTCACAACCGACAATTGTGCATTGGCGTACCAGCCAATGCCGAAGAGAGTGAAGATCAAAAAGCCTATGCGTACCCTGTCGGTTAGAACCGGCCGCTTGACCAGCCAGTTCTGGAAAAAGAAAATCAGTGTAAGAACACCCAGAGCCAGCAGCAGTACTGTTATCTGAGGCAGTTTGTTCAACCACATCCTTTTCCACAAGGGAGCGTCTTCTGCGGTAGCTTCGGCTTCCAGCCATGCCATAAAACCTATACTGGGCACAGCGGCAGGTTCTGTAAAGCTGAGGTACTTGTCCGGTGGCGTGTAGCCTAATTCGAAGTTCAGGAAAGCTTTACGAGTGGGGCCTGTCAGGCGACCGACAAGAAGCTCGAGCTGCCAGGGCAACGCACCATCGAAGCCCTGATCTGTGGGCAGGATAAACAGGTCGACGTCCTTGAGCTTCGGTGCACCCTCGGCAGCAATCTTGCGTAGACGCTTGTGCTCATAGTCGTGAAAGCGTATCAGGTTGTCTCCCTGTACAAGCTGAAAACGGTCAAAAATACCACCGCGTACATAACCCGAACCCTTGAAGGAGTAACGCCCGTCGCCGGCCAGGAGGATGGCCTGCTGGCCCGGCTCCAAGCGTTTGAGAAGGTTATTGTATTCCGCTTTACCTAACAAGCTACGACCAATGACGGGAATGGATACAACGGCGGCATAGAGCTCTATAAAAACCTCATTGGGCGGACCTTCTTCAGGTGCCAGGGCCGCTTGTTCATCGCCGGACTCTTCAAAGGCTTTATTGACCTGCTCCAGACTCAGAGTCAAACGCGCCACGGAGGACTCGTCAAATAATGTTTGCCAGCTTGCAATGCCTGTTATTTCAGGATTTATGCTGGCGATTGGCCCTGTGTGTTTGCGTTTAGGTGCCAGTCCCCCCAGGCGATAGGCTCGCGCCACCCGGATTGCGCTGCGCTGGATGTTATCGTCCATGACCATCACCGTGACGGTTGCGCCCGTAACCACGTCTATTTTTGGGGCACCCAGTTCGCCACGTACCATTTTGCCTATATCGAGGCCAATGTAATTATCGAGAACAGCAACAATACGTTTTTCTGGAATACCAATGAGTACGATGGGTTCATGGTGCTTAACCAGCAGCACCCTGCGGATAATGCCCGCCATATCGATAGCAACCAACTGGTGAATGGGTTTACCGGAATAGCCGGTTGTATTCACGTAATCGCTGGTAAGGAAAACAAAGCCGACTTGTGTATCACCCTGATAGACAGGTGCCACCGGAGACTCCCCCCCTGGTGCGCCCACCTGATTGGCACCGGGAAACAAGTCCCGGGCTTCAATGCCGGGTAGAAATTCTGCCAGTTCAGACGCCCCGAAGGCTTTGCCAGGCAGTATGAATAGCACCGAGCCGCAAAGCATCAGGACAGTGAAAATGGCTCGAAACCTTAACGTGAAAGAGCTAGAGATAATATGCCTCGATTAAGCAGCAGAAACAGTGGTGCCGAGACTAAACCGAAAGTAGGCTACCCCTTATTAATTTGCCATAAGTTTACAGTATTCGCTTACTGTAGAACATGACTTGCGTCATCGCAAATTGCTGCATGTAGCCAAAGCAGGGGCGTCATGCGAAACTCTCTTTATGAATAAGACAAAAATTCAGACTTCCGCTGAGTTACTTTCCACTGTGCTGGTGACAGCGCAGGAGGCCGCGCGGTATTTTGCCGATTGTAGCGACGAGATGCGTGAACACAGCAATGAGCCCTGTGCATTAATATTCGAGCAAATATCCACCACCGAGCGAGATCGAGAGCAGCTGATTATGAGCTGGGTCGAATCTGAGGGTTTGCAGTTATCACCCCATGCAATTCCCCTGAGCTGGCAAGATCCCAATGTGAGGGATGAGTACGATGCGGCCGCGCTGGACCCTATCCGCAGTACGCCCTATCGGGTGTTGGCTCTGGTTGTGCATAATGCAGATCGGGCCTTTCGCTTTTTTGCTCATGTTGCCGCCTATGCAGAGGATAGCGGCTTGCGTGAATATGCCGAAATTCTTGCCGGGGAGGAGTTGCAGCGCGCCGCGCAGTTTCGCTCACTACGCAGGCGGGCCTGGCATGCCGAGCAGGACCGACACCGCAATCGACCAAAAATTGACCCCGCCGCTGTTGACTCCACAGCTGACCTTTTCAATATTTCAGCCAGCCTGGAGCGGTGCGTGCTGGCCAGCGTAAAATCACTGCTTGAAGTATACCCAGGCTTGAGCACAGTGGTTAGTTATAGTGAGTCCATACTCGAGGGCATTGAATTTCAGGCCCGCAGCAGTGACAGCACCTGCACTCAGGCGGCGATACAGGATGTGGACTCAATAGAAGTTTATTGTAAGGACCTGGTCCACAGTGGTGCAGATAATACGGCATTGTTGCACCGGCTCTACAGTGATTGTGACCGTTGCTTTATGTACTATGATGCGCTTGTAACACGCACTATGAATGAAGCTGTAATGTTGCAGGCCCAAAAACTGGCGGCCTCAGCCATGGCGCGTATCGACATATTGCGGGATGCAGTTGTGGGCGCTGACGGCAGATCATTAAACAATTCACCAGCAAGCACTGTATAATCGCGCCGTTCTTCACCGGAGAAATATTCACAATGATTGGAAAAATGGTTTCGCTGGGCATCGATCTTGCCACGCTGCCTGCACGCATGAGCCTTAAAGGGGCGAGGGCCATGCTTGCCATGCCTGGAGATTTCGAACAGGTTATAGCGGAGATGCGTGTTGTTTCAGATGAAGTAGCCCGTGAAATTCAGATACTCATGGCCAGTGTGGATGCAGAGATGAGCCAGAAGGCTGCACACCTGAGCGGCGAACAAAAGCAGCAGGCCGCAGAATTGGCCATGGTAACCGCTCAGCAGCACCTGAGCATGGCGGCAGTGGATATGCTGCGCGCGCTGTGGTTGTCGGTGGATTCAAGCCGGAGCCTGGGGCGGGATGAGAGGCCCGTTGTTCTTGAGCAGAAAGTTTGACTGCCATCAGAAAATGGTGTGATTTTAGTTAGCCCCTCTATGTGCTTGTCGGCCCTTACTTTACTAACTGTGGCCCAGGAAAAGCCCACTCACCATTTAAGTGTCGAACGGGATTAACCTCAGATTTTTTGCCAAATGCACCTGAAAAGTCATCAGTACCACGAGTCAATTCTAATAGCGCGCTATGCGTTGCTTGATAGCTTTGCATATTAGTTTCGGCGCGAACAAAGTTGTCGACATTTACATGAATTGGCTCATTTTTAAGCGCTGGTTTATCAACAGCTAAAGCGAGTGGCGCAGTAATCCAGGCCAGTCTGGCTTATCAGTCAGCATCGTTCTGATGTCGTAAGTGATACGGTGTGTACTGCCCGGCTCGTACAAGAGGTCAGCCCCTGGGTGCTTAGCAGCTATTTGTTGCTCATTTATAATTAATAGATATAATGGTATCCGTTAATAGATAAATACGGTAACAAAAGATACTATTATGACCTTTTCTATTTTGTCCTCTGAGGATGTAGCACTCGAGCTGGCTTTGCGTGTACAGAGCAGCCGCCTAGCGCAGAGCTTAACGCAGGAAGGGCTTGCCCGTCGGAGTGGCGTGTCTTTTGGGACGCTTAAAAAGTTTGAACGCACAGGGCGTATTGCTCTGGTGTCTTTTGTCCGTCTGGTTATTGCATTGGATGATGAAGCGGCATTAGAGGGCCTGCTTCTTGAGAAAAAATTCTCAAGCCTTGAGGAGGTGCTGGATGTGAAGACAAAGCCCAAACGAGGGACAATTAAATGAAAATAGCGCCCGGTACACCACTTAATGTTTTCTTACAGTGGGATGAAAATAATATTCAATCGGTAGGCAGGCTGGCTTACCGGGATAAAATCGCCTACCTGGAATATGATAATGCTTTCTTAACGTCGGGCCTTGAAATTTCTCCGGTTCACTACAAAACCACAGCGGGATTACAACAACCTTATGATGCTAGCGTATTTGAGGGCTTACATGGCGTTTTCCATGACAGCTTGCCAGATGGTTGGGGTAGGTTGTTGGTAGATCGCCGTGCCCGGCAACTTGATATTGAGCCAGCAACATTAACACCGATTGACCGTTTGGCCTGTGTCGGGGCCAGCGGTATCGGTGCACTGTGTTACGCCCCTGCAATTGATCTGTGGGAAGCCGAAGCGGGAGCTTTAGACCTGGGTCGCCTCGCTACAGATTCTCGGCTTGTACTGGAGGGGGATGTTGGTGATGTGGTCTCCAGACTTGGACAAGTGGGTGGTTCTCCTGGCGGTGCACGTCCTAAAGCGTTGATTGGAGTGAATGATGAAGGTCATGCTGTTCATGGCAGCAATGTTATTCCCGATGGATATGAGGCCTGGTTGGTAAAATTTCCTGGGCGTGATGATCCGGAAGATATCGCTGCAATTGAAATGGCCTACGCCATGATGGCGAAAGAGGCCGGTGTGATAATGCCGGAAACCAGGCTGTTAGAGGGTGCTGATGGGCATAGGTATTTTGCAGCAAAACGCTTTGACCGAATGGGCAATCGGCGTGTGCATGTTCACTCTGCCAGTGGTTTGCTTTACACCGACATTCGTATTCCTCAGCTTGATTATAAAGACCTCATATTGCTCACGCGCTCAGTTACCCGAGATCAACGAGAGTGCAAGGCGATGTTTGTGCTCGCTGTCTTTAATGTGCTCGCTCATAATCGTGATGACCACGCTCGGCAATTTAGCTATATCATGGAGCGTAATGGGTCATGGCAACTCGCACCGGCTTATGATTTAACCTGGTGTGCCGGGCCCGGTGGTGAGCACTCGACGTCTGTGCTGGGGCATGGTAAAAATATTACCCGTGCGCACCTTATTGAATTGGGTAAAAAGGCGGAGCTGAAAAAGCAAAATATTGAGGACGTAATTGAAAAAATAGAGGCTGCTATAGGCAATTGGCAGATTTATGCCGGTGAGTCTGGCGTAAGCCAGGATTCCAATGAACTGATTAGAAAGTCATTGGCTGTTGTAGCGCTAAGAGAATGAGCCCCGGGCACTGGTCTCATTGCCATTGGTTAGTATTTTGCAGCTTGTCTGGCAACCCCTACATTGTTGATTTACATGCTTAAAACTGACCCTCGCCGGGCTCAATATATTCAAATACTTAGGGCGAAAACCGGCGGCTGGAATCTTGGGGCTGTTAGGCAGGGCCGGTGGCTTCTCACAACGGTCTTCAACTTTTATTTAACGAGCCAGTTTTCTGCGCCAACATAGTCGCAAACTGCAATTGCGCGCCATTGTGCATAGTACCTACATCTTCATTGTACTTAATTAGCCCCCACCCCTCGTAAGCCTCACGCAACTGCCCTGCTTTTAGGGTAAAAGGAAAGTGGATTGGGCATGGGTGTTCTTCAGTGCTCATAGCGCAAACAATCAGGTTATAACCGCCGGGCAGAGTATGATCCTGCATATCGGCAATAACAGCATCAATACGAGCTGGGTCGAGAAACATTAAGGTTACGGTGCAGGCAATAAAGTCATAATTTACACCAATCTCGGAATTATTGATGTCGTACACCTGCGCCTTAATGTTGGCTATGCCCTCTTCGCTCACGATTTTCTGCAGCATATCAATAGCGCTAGGGTTGTTGTCTACTGCGATTACGTTAAAGCCGAGCTGGCTCAGATATAAAGCATTACGTCCATTGGAGCAGCCCATGTCTAAGGCATTGCATGGCTCAATAGTTTTACACGCCTCTACCACTTCACTATGCGCAGGATTTAAGTTGTAACGGCTATTTAGGTCAACTGTCATGGTATTCACTTAGTTTTTAAAATGAGGGCCAGTATGTTACTACTTCTTAGGTACAGTTAAATGGGTATTGCCAATTTAACACACTCGGCTAAATGCCTGCATCGAGGCCGAGGATAGGCGCGCCGACTATGGCGAGGTGAGAATGATAGCCATCGGTTACATAGGTACGCGACCTCATGTGCTGACTTATACGATGCGGAGCAAAGTTTGTCGAGTAATTAGCCTGCGTAAAGCAAGTAAGAAGGAGGTAGCTAGATATGCCAACACTTAAAAAAAGCACCGTTCTGTAGATCGGCACTGAAATTTGACCCGCCGGGTTCAATGTATTCAAATACTTAGGGCGAAAATCGGCGCCGAAAGCGGGTCAAAGTACCACGCCGATTTACACCGTAGAGGGGGGTACAGGGGCTGGTACGTGGCTAAAGCTAATAATGGCCTATTAGCGGTCGGCATGGGGCTAGATGCACTTACACTGCACTTAAGTAAGCCTTATGTTAGTATCCGCTTACTTGATAGACTGCGTAGATATGGCCCGCCCGACAGAATTCGAATCTGTGACCTCTGCCTCCGGAGGGCAGCGCTCTATCCAGCTGAGCTACGGGCGGTTTAACAGGTTTTTCGTGAGTGCATCACGGCGGGCAGTATAGCGGCGACACAGTGGAATGCAATAGTGGAGCTCGCTTGTCCCTAGGCAGCAATCGGTGTGACGTGAAGTTCAACACCTTGTTCCAGATGCCAAAGGTCGTATCCGGCTTGTAGCCTAAGCCACATGTTTGCAGAGGGTTTGCCGAAACACAATTCCAAGCGCAGTGCCATTTCAGGCGTAATAGCACCTCGGCCATTTAATACCTTGGACAAGGTCTTACGGCTAACCCCAAGGTGGTCAGCGGCATCTACTATTGTGATGCTCAGGGGAGTGAGGATATCTTCCCGTAGCATCTCTCCCGGATGTGGTGGGTTATGCATGGCCATTAGTGGTAGTCCTCGTAATTAACTCTCTGGATATCCCTGCCCTTGAACCCAAAAGTGACTCTCCAGTTCCCGCTAACCGATACGGCCCAGCTGCCCCTGCGATTTCCCTTTAAAGGATGCAACTTGAAACCAGGCAAATCCATGTCTTCGGGCTGCTCCGCTTTTTCCAAGGCATGCAGGATGCGCCTCACTTTATTGCTGTGTGTTGTTTGAATGCCGGAGGCAACACCACTGTGGTAGAGCTTCTCAAGTCCCTTATGAACGAATGATACTATCATTGAGATACAGTAACCTCAAGGGTTACTGTATGCTATAACTTTACTTCATCATTTGGGTTCACTTAAGCGATAAGCAGATGGCGAGTTAGTATGGCGGAAAGCCTTCAAAAATAAGAGCGGCGGCTTCATCCAGCCTGGCCTGCTCATGCTTCTTCTTCCCCTTGAGTTTTGACTGCGTTACTGCGCGCCACACCGACTGCCTTAATTCCGGGTCGATCAAATCGACAATAAAGGTACCCTCGGTGTAATTGCTCACAGAAACTTCACTGTGGGTGGGGGAGCAACTCCAGCAGTTGTATGCACTGTAGCGGTTATAGCCACCATAGCGTCCGTAACCACCGTAGCCGACACTTGCAGACTGGTAGGTACGCACATCGGTTTTATGCTGGGTGGCCAGGTGCCAGGTTAGCAGTAGATCGGCCTTGTCGGCATCTGCCAGAAAAGTAAAGCCCTTATTTTCGACAGCCACCCGTATGGCATCGTCAATCCGGTTTCGTTGCATGTCGCTGAGCAGTAGTGGATTATCTCCGGATATTTGGCCAGAATTTTTGTAAAAACCGACCGTGCGTACTTTTGAGAAATCGTATTGGTGATTGTAGTCCAGCTCCGGCTTTGGTGGGCCACTGCTGCAGGCAGAAAGTAAAAATAGCGCTAACACGCCCAGTACAGCGAGGGGGCTATGGGTTCGTAGGTGTCGCATGGTGTTCTCCGTGGTCAATAATATGTGTTTAAAGTTGGCTTTTAATGGGTAACAGTTTACCTAAATTAGTCCTTAAGCGCCTCCAATAACTGGTGTGAGGTTCTTTGGTAAAAATCTCTGCCACCCCATTCTCATCGTGTGTTCGCCAGCGCAGTTGCTTTTTCTCATTGAGGAATACCTCGTAGGTGTACTGCGGTATTGCTTTGTAAATCGCTGCTGCCGCTTCTGAGGCAAGGGACTCAGAATCGATAATAATGCCCAGCTCGGTATTCAGCTTGGCAGATCGCGGGTCCCAGTTAAATGACCCCATAAAGAAGTAACGCTTATCCACGATAAAGGCCTTGGTGTGTAAGCTGCTGTTGGCTTCCCTCTTCTGGGCGTGTTTTGTGCCTTTCACCACAAAATCTTCCCGAATTTCAAAAAAACGCACACCGTGTTCCAGTAGGGGCTTTCTGGAGGGCGCATAGCCGCCGTGCACCAGTATATGGTCGCTGGAGGCCAGAGAATTGGTAAAAATATCAATCTGGACACCGCTGTCCTGTAATTCGGATATGCCCTCTATGCCAGATTTGAGGGGTACAAAGTAAGGGGAGATGACCAATAGAGACTCCTGCGCACCCAGTACAGTGTGTAGTAAATGTTCTGTGATCTTTTCAGCATTTTTCGCCTTGCTGGCAATGACTTTATCGGGTGAGTCATACACCAGCTGATAGGGGGCCCAGGTAAACTGGCTCTCATCGCCTTTTATGTAGTCACCGAAAGATGCCCGTACCGCGTCAGCATAAGGGCTGTTGGCTATTTCCTGGGTACTGACCTCAAGAGCAGCGCGAACCTGTATCAATCGCGTACCGTCATCGGGCTTATGCCCGGAGAGTTGCTCAAAGGGAACGGCCTTTTTATGGTTCCAATAGCTGTCGAACATATCTGATGTTTCTGACACGATGGGCCCTATCGCCAGAGTGTCCAGGTCGGCAAAGTTATATTCGTTATTATACGCAAAGTATTCGGTGGAGATATTACGCCCGCCGATAATGGTGTACTGACCGTCTACCGTGAAGGATTTATTGTGCATTCGACGATTGAGCCGTTGAAGGTCCCAGATGTCGAAGGCGCGCATTCCCCTGCTGGCGAAGGGGTTGAACAATCGCAGTTCGATATTGGGGTGATCAGCAATAGCGGTAAACCCCTTGTCCATACCCCCCGTATTGATATCATCAATCAGCAATCGAACCTTCACCCCGCGGTCTGCAGCCTGAATGAGTGATAAGAAAAATACACGACCGATGACGTCGTTTTTTATCATGTAGTACTGAACATCCAGACTGCGCTCGGCCTTTCCGGCGAGCAGTAACCTGATTGCCAGGGCCTCAATACTATCGGGTACCATATGGAAGCCCGATTGATTTGAGGGGTGCGTCTCCATGGTCGCGATATGCCTGGCGAGGAAGGTATCCTGGGTATCGCGCAGGG
>JAUVBI010000243.1 GCA_030591305.1 Pseudomonadota bacterium | reverse complement strand
GCAACACAGATGATGGAGTCCATGATAGGCAACTCTATGCCTACTCGCGCCGAGGTATTCGATGTCGCCAACGCGGTTTTGGATGGCACTGATGCCGTTATGTTGTCAGCCGAGACCGCTATTGGCCAATATCCTGTGGAGGTTGTCGCGGCCATGTCTGATGCCGCAATGGGGGCAGAGCGGCACCCGGTGTCACGAAAATCCCAGCACCGCCTGGATAAACAATTCGCCAGCGCACAGGAGGCCATTGCCATGTCGGCGATATACGCCGCGAACCACTATGGCAATGTGCGTGGAATCGCCTGCCTGACCGAATCTGGCACTACACCGTTGCTGATGTCGCGCCTACGCTCTGGCCTGCCCATTTTCGCCCTGAGTCATAACAGTGAAACTCTGCAGCGCCTTTCCATGTGCCGCGGTGTAATACCCCTGTTTTTCGATGCCAGCGCATTCGATCAGGACAGTGTTGAGGCGAGGGCTATCGAATTCCTTATGGACGGTTCCTATGTCAGTAAGCAAGATTCCATTCTATTGACCAAGGGCGCAATCATGGGGCAACAAGGCTCCACCAATATTATGAAAATACTGCCGGTCACCTAGGCTGCGCACAGGACAAACATCTATGCCAAGCCGTATGGCCGCAGACGTAGGCGGCACCAACACAAGGGTCGCGTTATATGACAGCGACTCGGGGGAGTTTCGCGCTCTCGCCACTTTCAACAACCACGACTACCCTCACTTCGAGGACGTTATCGCGGCCTGGATGAACACCCTGGCAGAGCCGACACCTACCGAGGGCTGTATCGCCATTGCGGCGGTGCCGCAGGGGGATACTATCTCCATGACCAACATGGATTGGTCTTTTTCACGCAGCGCCATCGCGAGCAAATTTGGCTTTAGCCACTTGCGCTGGATAAATGACTTCGAAGCAAATGCCTTCTCACTGCCCCACTTGAGTGATAGCGACAGAGAAGTGATTTATCCGGGCGATGGCTACGACAGCAACAAGCTTGCAGTCATCGGGCCAGGCACTGGCTTGGGTGGGGCCACCATCGAAACCCTTGCACAAACATCTTATGCCCGCGCCTGCGAACCGGGCCATATGAGCGTATCTCCCGGCAACGACCTGGAGATGGAAATATTCAAACGGCTTTTGCAACAATACGGTAACATCCATGCAGAACTGCTGGTTTCTGGTCCGGGCCTGCTGCGACTCTATAAAACACTGGCAGACATAAGTGGCCGGGATAGCATGGCTCAGTCTCCAGCACAGGTATCTCAATTGGCACTGGCCCAGAGTGATGAGACAGCCGTGCTCGCATTGAACACCTTTTGTGCTTTTTTCGGTTCACTTGCGGGTGATTTCGCCCTGGCGAATGGATCCTATGGGGGTGTATTTCTCGCCGGAGGTATTATTCCCACCATGATCCCATTTTTAACAAACAGCGACTTTCACAAACGGTTCTGTCAGAAGGGGGCGATGATTGAAAACATGGCCAGGATACCCGTCTACGTTATCACCACTGCGCAGCCCGGGTTGATAGGGGCAGCGCACGCGAACTGAGGCACATGAACTAAGTGTGTCAAAAGGTGGAAGTGAAAAAATAATGTGCATTTTCCCATTTTATACATTTCCTGTGGCAAATGAGTGGTAAGCTCTCAGGTGCTGAATTTTCAGCAAAGTTTTATGCACGCGGTCGAAGTTCAATTAAGTTCCTCGGTACGTAAACCATAAATAATAATGACCAATATGGATCCCATGTGGGATCTATCGCAATACAGGTAAAAAACTATGTCTACAATAACCGGCACCGTAAAATGGTTTAACGAAAGCAAGGGATTTGGCTTCATCGAGCGCGAAGGCGGCCCTGATGTGTTCGTACACTTCAGCGCAATAAAAGGCGATGGCTTTAAAACTCTGTCAGACGGACAGAAGGTTGAGTTCACTGTCTCCGACGGCCAAAAAGGCCCGCAGGCGGATGACGTAATACCTTTATAGTCTTTCGTACATCATCTGTACGTTGCACGGCACCTTGCTTGTGTTTTAGTCAAACAGGGTTGCCGGCAATAAAAAAGGAGCATTTAATGCTCCTTTTTTATTACAGCTTGTTGTTGAGTTTACATATCGTCTTTCAGTTTCTTTTGCCGGTCCAGTTCAGAATTCAAGTATTTAAGCCACTGCTGCGCATACTTCTCTGAACGCTCGTCCTTGCTTGCCGCGTTGAACGCCTTACGGGCATTGCTGTATTGCTTATCATTGAAATAAGCCATACCAAGTACCAAACGAGCCGTATCAGATCGCTTGACTCCACCGCGGGCCAAGCCCTTGTTTATGGACGTGATAGCTTTCTTAAACTGGTCCCCATCCAGGTAAACATTGCCCAGCCGGGCATAGAGTTCACCCGAGTCAGACTTTGCCGCAGCCAATTCCATGGCGGGAATGGCTTTTTTGATTTCCTGTGCCTGGCGCCAGGAGTTACCCAGAATTTCATAGTTCTTCGAGGTCGGATCAATGGACTCGTTCTTAAGACCCTTATCCATCACCTTGGCCGCCCTGTAGGGCACCTCGGCATTCAAGTAAAGGTAGGCCATAGTAATTTGCTCTGTGCCCCTATCCAGCATGTCTTGCACGTAAGCGGTATCCATAGCGGCCAGCTGCTTGCTCTCTTTCTTT
This sequence comes from Pseudomonadota bacterium, assembly GCA_030591305.1. Next base: position 1,740 of record JAUVBI010000243.1, on the reverse strand, counting down.
TGCTCGCCATACATGTGAGACAACTGCACCCAGTATTGCTTCTTGGGGTAATGCTTGAGCTATTCCTCCAACACCCTCACGGCATTGGGAACATCGTCCTTGTCGAAATAAAGGAAGCGGGCGAGGTTATACCACTGTTCTTTAGGAACTTTGTCCTTCGCCTTGTACATATCGATGGCTGTATTGACATTGGCCAGCGATTGCTTGTAATCCTTTAACTGGTAATAGCCCTGAGCCAGCAAGATATAGGCGCTGGCCGGTGGGTTTTCTGTGGCCTTAAACCACTCCTTCAGTGCCACAATACCTTTGTTCCAGTCCTCCTGGACAAAGTACAACTGGGCGATGGTATAACGCGTATTAATTTCCATGGCCAGGGGAATGTCGGGCTGAGCGACAACTTCCTCGTAGGCAGTCAAAGCCCTGGCATAGTCTTCCTGGGAATAATAGACATACGCATAGAGGTTGTAGACGTTGGCCAACTCGTAGCTGTTGAGGGCCTTCTTTCCGCCGACATCAATCATGCCATCCAGAACTTTTTTAGCCCCCTTCCAGTCCTTTTCCTCGGCCATGACCTGAGCTTCGGCGAGCTTCTCATAAACCTTATTGCGTAGTGCTGGAGTGCGCCTTGTTTCCTGTGGCTTTTTCTTTTCTTCCTGGGCGACCGCAGAAGAAAACGGGCTGACGCCAAAATCGCTCTGGGCTTGCGACACGGCGAGCTGAACCGCCATTACCGGCAATGCCAGAGCGGCTGCACGAATCCAGGTTTGGGGCTTAAACAATGTCATAGCACATTAACCGTCTAGTTTTCCAACTCGTAGGTGAACTTATTCTGCACACCCGCTACTTCAATGGCTTCGCCATCAACAACACGTGGCTTATATTTAAATTTCGCAGCGGCTTTCACCGACGCTCTTTCAAACACGCCAGAGGGTTCGCAATCTACAGCAATGGGGTCGCGAATAGAGCCCGACTTGGTGACAGCGTACTCAACAATACAATAGCCTGAGATACCACGTGTTTGCGCACGCCGTGGGTAAATGGGAGCTACCTTAACAATAGGCAGGTACTCGCCATCGCCGCTTGACATGCCGGAAGATGAAATTTCGATACTAACAGCGGTTGTCGGCGCGGTATTCGTGATATCCATATCCATGTCGAGATTGATCGAGGCCATTTCCAGCTCTGGAGGTGGCTCATCAGGTTCATCTGGCTCTTCTGGCTTCCTTGTCGCTGTATCCAACTTGATTTCTTCATCCGGCTGAACCAATTCAGCAACTTTGCTGTTGGAAACTTCCGGGTTGACGAAATCCACTGCGATCAAATTGTGCATGATCAGAAACAGCCCTACCACTACGGGGAGGGCCAGTAGTATCGCAAAAATCATTCTCACTGAACTATTCACCTTCGCACTTACCCCGTTTCATTCGTGGACACGCACAACGGGGCGTCCATCAGGGGCTTGAGAACACCCGTCAATTCGCTCAGCACTGACGTCGGTGCATCGACATCGGCCTGAATCACAATATTCGCTTTTGGCGCCTCTTTCTTGGCCGCTTCAGCCAGGCGAAAAGCGCGTCCAAGGGGTAGCTGTTTCTTATCGTAATAGATCTCACCCGACGAGTTGATCGCAAAAATGATCGTGCCGCGTATACAGGAAGTGGTAGTGAGGGCGTCGGCCTTGGTAATATCGGCGCCAGGTTCCTTTACGAAAGATGAGGTCACAATAAAGAAGATCAGCAT
>JAUVBI010000292.1 GCA_030591305.1 Pseudomonadota bacterium | reverse complement strand
TATTTTGTGCGCTGTTCCAGGCGCTGTGCTTCTACCAGCTTGTCGTTGTCCTTGAGCTGCTTGAGGCGAACTTCCAATTCTTCCTCAATATGGCCTACCGCATTGAGCATCACATCCCGAGAGGTGACGTAGTGGCTCTTGGGGAAAATGGTGACCCGGGGCACTTTGCTTTCTATCGTCCCGGTGAGTGGGTCAAAGATGTAAATATCCTCTATTTCTTCATCAAACAGCGATATACGAACCGCCTCCCGCTCGGAGTCTGCGGGGAATATATCAATCACGTCGCCTCGCACACGGTAGGTGCCACGACTGAAGTCTGCGTCATTGCGCTTGTACTGTAACTCCGCCAATTGCCGCAACACATGGCGCTGATTGATGATCTCACCCCGTGACAGATGCATCACCATTTTGAAGTAGGTTTCGGGGTCGCCCAGGCCATATATGGCGGAAACCGTGGCCACCACCAGGCAATCATCCCGCTCCAGCAGGGCCTTGGTGGCCGACAGGCGCATCTGCTCAATATGCTCGTTTACCGAGGCGTCCTTCTCAATATAGGTATCTGAGGATGGCACATAGGCCTCGGGCTGAAAATAATCGTAGTAGGAGACGAAGTACTCCACCGCATTGTTGGGGAAGAACTCCTTGAATTCGCCGTACAGTTGGGCAGCGAGAGTCTTGTTATGGGCCATGATAATGGTGGGCCGCTGTAACTGCTGGATAACGTGGGCCATGGTGAAGGTTTTGCCGGAGCCGGTAACCCCCAACAGGGTCTGGGAGGCCAGGCCTGCCTGTAACCCTTCCACCAATTGCTCAATAGCCAGGGGCTGGTCCCCGGCGGGTTCAAAAGTGGAATTAATCTCAAAAGCCTTGGCCATTGCTTACCTGGATGATATTTGGTCAAAATAGCCGTTTATTATCATCCACATAGCAAAGAATTGCAGCCTGATTCGAACCGTAGCGTCAATTACACAATATTCGTCAATTTCCTGTTGACCGAGGGCACTACCATCATTATTATACGCGGCCTTGGAGACCATCCAATTCCGCTTTAGCTCAGTTGGTAGAGCAATTGACTGTTAATCAATGGGTCGCTGGTTCGAGCCCAGCAAGCGGAGCCATATTAGTGTTAAATATCAAAGAGTTGCAGAGATGCAGCTCTTTTTTATTGTCTGGCATTTACGATTGGGTAACGTACAGGGTAACGACTGACTTTTCTTTTATAGTGGGCGTCGATATTAGTATCATCTGATCGTCCTTCCCGGGATTGCTTGCAGTGCTTGTCACAGTACTCAGGCGTTTACCCCTATATGGATTTTTTCCTCATGGTAAGGTAAATTTATGTTTCTCAGGCGAGACTAGCTGCCAAAATTGTGGAACAGTTTCTTCAAGCTCAAAAACATCATATCGATATATGGCTGGCTAACCCACAGGTCTACCTCCTTATCGCCGCCCTGCTGATTGTGTCGCATGTCATTCCCGCGGTGAGCCTCAACAAACGACATGGAGCCAGCCTGGCCACAGATTACTTCTATGGAATAGTCTACAGCCTGCTGCTCTTCCCTTTTTTTGTGGTATTTTTCAGCACGATAAATGGCGTCCTGGAACGCTGGTTGCCGTGGCTGAACCTGGGGCTAGCACAGTACCTGCCGATCTGGCTGCAGATTACAATTGCAATTTTCCTGGACGATTTCCTGGCCTATGTCAGCCACTTCTGTCGTCATAAGTTCAAGTTTCTCTGGTATTTCCACTCCCTGCACCATTCGCAGGAAAACCTGAACCCCCTCACGACCAAGCGCACGCACCCATTGGAGCGAGTATTCAGTTGGCTTTGCATTCGCTGGCTGCCCCTGGCGATTATAGGTAGTCCGCCCGAGGTCTGGGCGCTGTTCTACGTTATCGATGCTATTTGGGACTACTTTATACACGCCAATATCCGCATGAACCTGGGGCCCCTTGGTAAAATTCTGGTGTCACCGCAATACCACCGGATTCATCACTCGCGCTTACCACAGCACACGGATCGGAATTTTTCCGATCGCTTTGTCATTTGGGATAAGCTGTTTGGTACGGCGTACCTCAATCAAACTGAATACCCTCCGTCCGGGCTTCAGGGCACGGATAATTTCCCCTACGAAAAAAACATGAAACCGTGGCATATTATCTCCATTTTCCTCGCCCAGATGTGGTACCCCTTCAAAATGAACTGGCGGGATGCCATGGCATGGTTCACCACCAATAAGCCGGATGCCCACGATGAGCAATAATGCGGATAGCCCATCCCGCAGTTGCCCTGATAAAGACAGTATAGAGAGGCCTGCTTGATAGACGTATTTCTCGGCACCAAGGCACAGTACATCAAGACAGCACCGCTGTTGCGCCTGATGGATGAGCAGGGTGTTGCCTACCGCCTTATCGACTCGGGGCAGCACGCCCGCTTCTCTACCGAGCTCAGAAAGTCCCTGCAAGTCAGGGTGCCTGATGTCGCACTGGGATCAAAAGAGGATATTACGACGGTAGGTGCAGCACTGTGGTGGCTGCTCAAGTACTTTCTTTTCACAATTTTCCGGCCATCGAAACTGAAGCGAGAGGTGTTCTCAACGGGCTCGACATTCTGTGTCATTCACGGTGACACACCATCAACATTCCTGTCATTAATAATGGCAAAACGAGCCGGAAAGAAGGTCGCTCACCTGGAGTCAGGCTTGCGATCATCCTGCTGGTACCGGCCCTTCCCTGAAGAGTTGATCCGCACACTGTGTGCGAGATGGTGCGACCTGCTCTTTGCGCCATCCGACTGGGCTCAGGGCAATCTGGAAGAAATGGGTGTTAAAGGTGAGGTCGTTAATATTGGCCAGAATACAAATGTAGAGGCTTTGGAATATTCCCTTGCACAAGCCGAGCCATTATCGCTGGCGGTAAGTGATTACTGTGTCGTTACCGTACACCGTGTAGAAACCATTCTTAGCAAGTCGCGACTGGTGTTTGTAATCGATCTGATTCGAGATCTTAGCCAAAAGCACCACGTGCTGTTTGTAATGCACCCCCCGACAGCGCGTAAACTGGAAGGTTTCGGCCTGCTTCCCTTACTGGATGTCATGAAGAACGTCACAGTGGAACCTCTAATGCAGCACGAGAGGTTCCTGCAAGTTTTGTCTAAAGCCAAATTTGTGATTACCGATGGCGGCAGTGTCCAGGAGGAAACATTTTATCTCGATACACCCTGCCTGGTATTGAGAAAGGAGACCGAACGGCGCGAAGGTCTTGGCGGCAATGTTGTTATGGGCGGTTTTGACCGGGATAAAATTGCAGAATTTCTGCAAAATTTT
>JAUVBI010000071.1 GCA_030591305.1 Pseudomonadota bacterium | reverse complement strand
GCGTTAGCCTCGAAATGATCGCGGATATATTCATCGGTGTTGTAGAGCTTGTAGACAAAATCTTCCTCCAGATTACCCTCGTCGCCGAGATAGCGGGCGGAGTTACCGTTGGCCCTGACGATCTCTTTCATCAGCACGCAAAAATTATCCTGCGAATAGGCGTAACCATAGCCGTAACCCAGGCTGCCCCAATCCTGCGCCGTGATATGGGGAATACCGTATTCCGTCCAGACTATGTCGGCCTGATAATTCGGTTCGTTGTTAAACTTGTTGTTGTTATTGTTGGAGTCACTGCAGGCCAGCAATCCGGCTGAGAGAATCAGAGCGAGTGACAGATGTAACCTGCTTTTCGGGAGAGTAAACATGTGCATCCTTTTTTTTTGAGGTTATTAAAACGATAATATATTCACCACAATAAACCACAACACCAGGCACTTAATGTCATAGGTTATATATGGCCAGCCCTACAGATTGCGGAAATCCGCCGGCCGCTTTTCCATAAAAGCGGTAATCGCCTCAATATTCTCCGGGGACCCGGCCTGTCGCTCCCACACAGCCTGCTCAGCATTAATGGCTGCATCGATGGCTTCGAGGTGGTGCATGCGCAGTGTGCGTTTGGTCTCTCGCAGGGAATTAAGCGGCCACTGCGCTATCTCGGTGGCCTTGGCCAGCGCATGATTGAACAGATTCGCATCGGGCAGTACAGCGGCGGCGATACCGCAGTTAACGGCCTTGTCTGCATCTATCCACTGCGCGGTATAAAACAGCTCGGCCGCTCGCTGGGCGCCGATATTGGCCTGCAGCATGTAGCTGCTGCCCCACTCCGGCGCAAGACCGAGGCTGACGAAAGGCAGGCGCATACGCAGGCTCTCGCCCACGTATACGATATCAGCGTGAAACAGTACCGTGGCGCCGCCACCGACGGCCACGCCTTGTACCGCCCCTATCAATGGCTTATCAAACTCAACCACGGCTCGCGCGGCTGATTCAAAGGGGTACTCCTTGTCGGAGAATGCGTCACCAAAACCGGACAAATCGACACCGGCGCAGAAATGCCCGCCAGCACCGCACAGCAACACACAGGCTACGGCATCGTCCTCGGCGGCGGCCTTGAATGTCTCTCGCATTTCGACCCACATTTCAACGTTGATGGCATTTTTCTTATCGGGGCGATTGAGGGTCACCACAAGTACACCGTCGCGGTTTTCGGTAAGGATTGTAGCTGTCATAGTGAACCTGCCCTGTCAGGAGTGAAAGATCACGGCATCGGACAGGGCGGCGCGGTTGGTGACGCAGGCATTGACCGGAGCATCCGGGTCCGGGTAACCAAAGGACAGACCAAGCACTAGTTTGTTGCTGGCGTCTATGCCCAATTGCTCGCGGACAAAATCCGCATGGTAACTCAATGAGGTCTGCGGACAACTGCCCAGGCCGTGTGCGGTTATGGCCAGCATCAGGGTCTGGGCATACATGCCCAGATCCACCGCCTCACGCAGGCCAAAGGGCTCGGGCAGGAACAGAAATGCCGCATGGGGTGCATCAAAAAAGGTAAAGTTGCGCATGAACTGCTGCTGCCGCGCGGCCTTGTCTTGCCGGGTGATATTCACGGCATCGTAAAGTGCCTGGGCGGAGCCATATTGTCGCTCTTTGTACACCCCCTCATACGTACCGTTGAAGGGAAAATCCAGGCTCATGTCCTCCGCCATAAAACGCGTGGGCATTTCTTCTCTCAGCGCATTCAGGCTGTCACCTGATACCACGTGCACCAGCCACGGCTGGGTGTTGCAGTTGCTGGGCGACCGCTGGGCGACCGAAAACACCGTCTCCAGAGTCTGTGCGTCAACCGGCTGCGGCAGATAGGCTCGCAGGGAACGGCGACCGGCAACAGTCTCGTCAAAAATTCTGGCCTGGTTAGTCATTGCAAAACTCATCTCAAAAAAAAGGACCTGGCGAAACTCTGATTAATGTCATTCCCGCGGAGGCGGGAATCTATAAATCATTGAAAGCTATGGGCTCCCGCCTACACGGGAGTGACGAGGTGCACTAGAATAACAGAATCAAATTCAAAAGGTACTGGCACAGGCAATGCCGGTTACGTAGCGCTGTGTGTAGCGTAAGTCCCATTACTTAAGTAATGCCATCCCAATGACTCCCCGATAGCCATTGGTGATGGCTTCTGATACCGTCTGGCCTCTCACAAAAATTCCAGGGGAGAAGCTCATGGTAGCGCTCACAGATATGGCTGATTACCAGGTGGAAGACGGCGTCGCTGTCATCACTATAGACAACCCCCCGGTCAACGCCCTGAGCCAGGGTGTACGCCAGGGCCTGAGGGACGGCATGGATCGCGCCCTGGCTGACGACGAGGCCTGCGCCATTGTTATCCACTGTGCGGGCCGCACTTTTATCGCGGGCGCCGATATCAGAGAGTTCACCACTGGTATTAAAGAGCCACGCCTGCATAGAGTCCTGGAAACCATGGACAATTCCAGTAAACCCCTGATTGCCGCTATTCACGGCACGGCCCTGGGCGGCGGGCTTGAAACCGCCCTGTGTTGTCACTTCCGGGTTAGTACTACAGACGCCAAATTCGGCGTGCCGGAAGTCAACCTGGGCCTGCTGCCCGGCGGTGGCGGCTCGCAGCGCCTGCCCCGGGTACTGGGTGTGGAAAAAGCACTGGACATGATTACATCAGGCAAGCCCATCAGTGCTGAAGAAGCCCTGGCCGGCGGGTTGATAGAGCGCATTATTGACGGCGGCGGTGATGACTTGCGCGCCGGCGCCATCGCCTTTGCCCGAGAGGTCGTCGCCAACAACACACCCCTGCAACAGGCGCGCAACAGGGACGAGAAACTCCTCAGCACCCGTGAAAATCCGGCCGTCTTTGACCTGGTTCGACAGGCCATCGCTCACAAGACTCGCGGTTTCATCGCCCCCGAATACAATATTCGATGTATCGAGGCGGCGGTAAACCAGCCTTTTGACGAGGGCATGAAAACCGAAGCCAAACTGTTTATGGAACTGATGACCGGACCCCAGTCGGCGGCCCAGCAGTACTTTTTCTTCGCCGAGCGCCAGGCGGCCAAAATTCCTGACATCCCCCGGGACACCGCCGAGCGTGAAATCAACAAGGTAGGGGTGATCGGCGCCGGCACCATGGGTGGTGGCATCGCCATGAATATGGTCAATGTCGGCATCCCCGTCACCATTGTGGAAACCAGCCAGGACGCCCTGGACCGAGGCCTGGGAATCATCCGCAAAAACTATCAAAACACCGCCAGCAAAGGCCGTATCAGCCAGCAGGATGTTGAAAGGCGCTGCGGCCTGATCACCGGCTCGCTGGAACTGCGCGACCTGGCGGACTGCGACCTCATCATTGAAGCCGTATTTGAAAATATGAACGTGAAGAAGGAGATCTTCACCAGGCTGGACAGTATCGCCAAAACGGGTGCCATTCTCGCCTCCAATACCTCCGCTCTGAACCTGAACGAGATCGCTGCCGCCACCAGCCGACCACAAGATGTTATCGGCCTGCACTTTTTCTCCCCAGCTAACGTGATGAAACTGCTGGAAGTGGTGCGCGGCGAGAAAACCGCCAAAGACGTCATCAAAACCAGCATGTCCTTCGCCAAACGCATCCGCAAAACCGCCGTCCTGGTAGGGGTCTGCCCGGGCTTCGTCGGCAACCGAATGTTATTTACGCGCCAGGCGCAGGCCCAGCAACTGATTCTGGAGGGGCCCCTGCCCCATCAGGTCGACAAGGTCATCTACGACTTTGGCCTGCCCATGGGCCCCTTCCAGATGAGCGACCTGGCAGGACTGGACATAGGCTGGAACAAGGAAACGTCAAAGGGTGAGACCATCCGCGATCGCCTGTGCGAACTGGACCGGCGCGGCCAGAAATCCGGCGCCGGCTACTACGACTACGATGAAAAGCGCAAACCGACTCCCTCCCCGGTAGTGGAGGAGATCATCCATGAGTTCGCGACACAAGCGGGGATGGGCTCCAGGGAAATCTCCGACGAGGAGATTCTGCAGCGCTGTATCTACCCCATGATCAACGAGGGGGCCAAAATCCTGCAGGAAGGCCTTGCCATCCGCGCCAGTGATATCGATGTAGTCTGGGTCTACGGCTACGGTTGGCCGTTGTATCGCGGCGGCCCCATGCATTACGCCAACAGCATCGGCCTGGACAAGATCGTGGCGGCGCTGCGTCAATACCAGCAGCAGACTGGGGATGAATTCTGGCAGCCCTGTAAACTGCTGGTGGAGTTGGCGGAACAGGGCGCAGGCTTTAGCTGAGACACAACAGGGCGCCAATACATGTCAAATAGGCCGGGCTACCCACCCTGACGCCCGGGGTCAGCGCACCTCGACGGTCACCGGAATCCAGCGATTGAGGATGTAACGCAGGGTACCACTGGCTTTCATTTTGGCCAGGGCCTGATTGAGCTCGCCAGCCAGGGCATCATCCTCTTTACGCACCACCCAGGCGAGCATTTCATCAGTGAGGGGAGAATACAGGCTGATCAGGTCGTTATTCTCCGTTGAAGTCGCCAGCTGCCAGCTGGTAGGGGCGTCGTGGATGTACAGGTCGATCTCGTCGCTACGCAGGCTGGCGAAAGCCGCCGCCGCATCTGCAACGTACTTGAGCTGGGCATTCTTGAGCTCCTGCTCGGCAAAATACGCTCCTGTTGTACCGGGCTCCACACCAATGCGCACCCCTTCACGGTAAACAGACCAGGGCTGGGCAAATTGCGCCACCTTGTCACGGTGCATGATGGCCATTTGCCCCATCTGCATATAGGCGTCAGTAAACTGTACCAGCGCACTGCGCTCGGCAGTGACACTCATACCCGACATAACGACATCGATCTCGCCAGCCTGCAGGGCCGGCAGCAGTTTCTTGAAGGGCATTTCAACCACTGTCATCTTCTGCCCGATGATCTTGCTTACCGCCACTATATTATCGGCTTCTATACCGACGACACGCCCCTCCTGCTTAAATACGAGGGGTGCATAGTCCGCAGAGAGGCCGACACGGAGTCCACCCGCCATGGCGCTTATCACGACAAACTGTGAGAACAGAACAAACAGGAGGTTTCGGAACATGACTTTTCCTTAACGGTGGGATATTCGGGTTATCTACAACTGGCACCTAATGTACCACTCTCTGTGATCAAACTAAATCAGTCGATTGCGACTACCCATGGCTGGAGCTTCACGGCAACCAGTACGGTGGTTCAAAATTCAGTCCAAACCAACATCGAATATGTGTGTAGAATTGAGAAATGAAATGGTCATGGAAAATAACCCGTATCGCCGGCATTGATATCTATATCCATGCCACCTTCCTGTTGCTCATCTATTTGATAGGAATCAGTTACTGGAACCAGCACGGCACCGTAAGTGCGGTAATTTCCGGGGTTGGATTTATTCTGGCATTATTTTGCTGCGTGGTCCTCCACGAATTTGGTCATTCTCTCACGGCCCGCCGCTACGGTATTCAGACTCGAAGTATCACCCTGTTACCTATTGGCGGCATTGCCTCGCTGGAAAAAATGCCTGACGATCCCCGCCAGGAAATCAATGTAGCCATCGCCGGGCCTACCGTAAATTTCGTCATCGCTATCTTGCTCTATCTCTATATAGATTTTCAAAACGTCCCGATGACAGCAGAGGAACTCAGCGTGACCGGAGGATCCTTTCTCTACCGACTAATGATAGTGAATGTTTTTATAGGTGCCTTCAATCTGCTGCCAGCTTTTCCGATGGATGGTGGTCGCGTTTTACGAGCAGCCCTGGCGTTACGCATGGATCACGCCAAAGCAACACAAAAAGCCGCCAGCGTTGGGCGGTTGCTCGCCATCGGCATGGGCTTGCTGGGCATAATGTACAATCCATTTCTGCTGTTTATAGCGATTTTTGTCTGGTTTGGTGCAACCATCGAAAGCAGCGCAGAACAACTTAAATCAATTCTCGGCCACGCCAGTGCCCGACATGCCATACTCAGGGAGTTTCATACCCTCTCTCCACAAGACAACCTGGCCAGGGCTGTCGAATTGACGCTCGCAGGGAGCCAGAAAGATTTTCCGGTCGGATACCAGGACAAACTCGACAAAGTGCTATATCACAGTGATCTGATAAAAGGTCTGCAGGAAAAAGGCGAGTATGCCCGCATCTCCGATTTGCCACTACAAGATATTTTTAATGCGGATATCAATGAGCCGCTGGGAAAACTACTCGAAAGAATGCAGGGAAATACTGCACAGATGATTTATGTAACCGAGGGTGAGAAAATCGTCGGGCTGCTTAATCTGGAAAATATTATGGAGATGATCAAAATTCAGGAAGCCATCGAACAACACCATACATCCCAGGGCTGATAAGGCGAGGGTGGATTTTCTCCCAATACTCCCTTTATAATGTGCATGGCCTGGCACGAACACTCACAGGGGTGATCAACCAGGAGGGCAACGAGGTGCTGACCTATAATCCGCTATGACTGGTTAAACGGCGCGGCACGTAAAGTACACCGAACAACATGTCAACATAGAGAGGATACGATGACTTCACTTCAACCGGAACTGGAAAGTTTTCGCCAGGAAGTACGAAAATTCGCCGAACGAGCATTTAGGGAAAAAGCCGCCTATTGGGATGAGGAGGAGACTTTCCCAGTAGAAAATCGAGCTTTACTGGCAGAGCTTGGCTACCTTGGGCTGGTGATTCCGGAACAATACGGCGGCTCAGGGGCACCGATTATTCAGGCCACTATTTTTCTGGAAGAGGTGGCGCGCGTCTGCTTTAACACGGCGCTGATCTGCCAGCTGGCGATCAATGGCCCGTCACGGGCTCTCGATATCCTGGCCAGCCCGGAGCAAAAACAGCGCTGGTTGCCCAAGTGCGTCACAGGCGAGCACATGATCGCCATCGGCATTAGTGAACCTGGCGCCGGCTCGGCCATGACCGACATGGTTACCTCCGCCACCCCTGATGGTGATCATTATGTACTCAAGGGCGAGAAAGCCTTTTGCACTGGCGGCCACCTGGCAACACATATTCTGGTGTTCGCCCGTTTTGGCGAATGTGAAGGTCCCCGAGGCATTGGCGCCCTGGTAATAGAGAAGGGTACCCCGGGTTTTGAAGTGAGTCGTCCCGCACGCAAGATGGGAGGGCGTGGCATGCCAGAGGTAGAGCTGTACTTTGATAATTGCCGCATACCAAAAGAAGACATTCTCATGGTGGGGGACCCTACCAGCACCAAAAGCTTCAAGGTGCTTATGAGTTCCTTTGGACCAGAACGGGTAGGTAACGCCGCCATGTGCCTGGGTCTTGCCCAGGGAGCACTCGATACTGCCCAATCCTACTCCGAAGAGCGTCACCAGTTTGGCCGGCCAATCTGTGAGTTTCAGGGGATCCAGTGGAAAATCGCCGATATGGTCACCCAGATTCACGCATCCCGACTTATGGTTCACCATGCGGCCATGAACCTTAAAGATGGCTTTCCCGACCCACTGGATGCGGCCATTGCCAAACTCTATGCCAACGAAATGGTACAACGGGTTGCCAATGAGGCGCTGCAAATTCACGGACACTACGGCTATACACGAGATTTCCCGTTGGAGCGCATGGTGCGCGATGCCAGGGGTTTTGCCCTGGGCGGAGGTACCACCGAGATTCTGCGCAACACTATCGCATCGATGACATACAAACGGCCTTTTAGCCAGCGCAGAGACTGATCAACCCCGCAGACAAGGGAAACGACGATGGATTTTGAATTTACTGAAGAACAGCGAATGCTGCGGGACAGCGTACGCACCATGCTGGACCGTATCGCCACGCCCGCTTATATCCAACAATCTGACGTGGAGAAGCGCTACCCCTATGAGCTTTACGATGCCTTCATCGAACAGGGGCTGATGCAGATGCCCTTTCCCGAAGAGTATGGCGGGCTGAATGGCAGTGTGCTTGATTTTACTATTATTGCAGAGGAGTTGGGGCGAAAGAGCTACGACTTTCTCGGCGCTTACGCTACCTCCGTATTCAACGGCCTGAATATCCTGCATAACGGCACAGAAACACAAAAGCGCTACTGGCTACCTAGACTTATCAGCGGTGAAATCCGCATGTCTATATCCATGACCGAGCCTAATGCCGGATCAGACGCCGGGGCGATGCGTACCAGCGCCAGGCGAGAGGGGGATCACTGGATCATCAATGGACAAAAAGTATTTTCAACTGGTGCTGGAGCCAAAGATAACGTAATCAATCTGTATGCCAAAACTGATTCAACAGTGCCCTATCAGAAAGGGGTCTCATTGTTTTTATTGGATAACACCACGCCCGGAGTTGAGTTGCGCAAACTTGATACCCTGGGGCGTCGTGCATTGGGCACTTACGAAGTGTTCCTCGATAACGTAAAAATACCTGCTGACCGACTGTTGGGAGAGGAAAATAAGGGCTGGCAGTATATGCTCTCAGGCTTGCAACTGGAGCGCTTGATGACGACCGCCGGCTATAGTGGCGCAGCACAATCTGTAGTGGATCAGGCCCTGGAATATGCTAAAGAGCGCCACCAGTTCGGGCATCCTATCGGCACCTTTCAATCCATTGCCCATATGCTGGCAGATATACAGACCGAAGTGGAGGCAAGCCGTCTGCTACTGTGGAACGCAGCATGGCAGCTTTCGAAAGGCAATGATGCCTTAATGGCTATATCTATGGCCAAACTGTTCGGTTCAGAAACTTATGTGAAGGCGGCCAACCTGGGTATGCAAATTATGGGTGGTTATGGTTATATCATGGAGTTTGATATGCAGCGTCATTTCCGTGATGCTCGAGCGACCACTATCACCGCGGGAACTTCCCAGATGCAGCGCAACCTGATTGCGGGATTAATGGGACTCAAGGTTAAATAGCATGAAAAAAATTGGTTGTGGATTTTACTGGCAAGATGTCCAGGTTGGTGAAAAATATGAAACCTGGGGCAGAACCATGCTGGAGGCAGACATCTGCAATTTCATCAATCTGGCGGGGCTGCATGAAGTCGTATTTTCTGACCGTGAATTCCTCAGGGAAAAATCCGTTATCAAAGAACCCTTCGCCCCCGGCGCTATGGTCTACAGTTTTGCCGAAGGCCTGCTATTGCCAACCATGCAGGGCACCGGCATGGCCTTTCTAAATATGGAATTGGATATGAAACGCCCCTGTCTGGCGGGCGACACTATTCATGTCAAATTTGAGATTACCGAAGTCCGCAAAACCAGCAAGGGCAATCGTGGACTAGTGCGAACATTTAATGAAGTCATCAACCAAAATGGCGACACCGTATTGACCTATAACCCGCTGCGCATGCTCAAAGGCCGGCCTGAAGAAGATTGAATCGAAGACAAACGGACAAACTGGGACCATGTGCCGGCCGCCAACCTGAAGAGTAAATCATATATGGATGCAGATCCTGAAGGCTTTGATGTTACAGCGGTAGAAAATTGGGTCAGAGAAAACATAGCAAAATTACAACCCCCTTTTAAGTGGACGCAGTTAGAAGGGGGCCATTCCAACCTGACTTATCGACTCGACGATGCCAACGGCAACCGGTCAGTAATTCGTCGTCCACCCCAGGGCGTATTGTTACCAAAAGCTCATGATATGAGTAGAGAATGGGCACTGATATCCGCACTGAGGCCTACTGCGGTGCCTGTGCCTGAGGCAATAGGCTTTTGTGAGGACCCGGGAGTGACCGGCGTCGGGTTCTATATCATGGGCTGCATTGATGGCCGCCCGCTGTACACCGCCGAGGCGACGCGTGAGCGGATTCCGGAAGAAAAAAGAACGATCCTCGCATATTCATTTTTCGACGTTCTGGCTGATCTACATTCACTCAACCCTGATGAAATTGGCCTTGGCGAACTGGGCAAAAAAGAAAATTATGTCGGGCGACAGCTAAAGACCTGGTATCGCTCGTGGATGTCATCCATGGAACCTGCTGATTATGATGATCCAAGGGCCCATGAGTTAAAACAGTTTTTTCTGGATCACATGCCAGAACAGGGCATGGCGAGAGTAGTACACGGTGATTACGGCTTACATAATTGCCTGATTGGCGCCGATTCCACCGTCGCTGCTGTGGTTGACTGGGAAATATCAACACTGGGTGACCCCCTGGCGGATTTGGGCTACGCACTGAACCAATGGCCGCAACCCGGAGATGGAAACCCCGTCAACCCGGACGCACCAACATCACCACCTGGCTTCCCCACCAGGGGTGAATTGGCTCAGCACTACGCTGATCGCACCGGGCGGGATCTTGGCAAACTCGACTACTATATTGGTTTTAATTGCTGGAAGAGTGCTGCGATTGTGCACGGTGTTTACGCTAGATATATGGAAGGCAAGAAAAGTACTGAGGGTGTAGACCTTGCTAAGTTGCGTGGTCGTATTGATGGATTACTGACTCTTGCGGAACAGGCGGTTAGCCGGTTAGGCTGAGGGAGTTTGAGCACAGCTCCAGCAAACGATTCTATTTTCAATAGACAGTTGCAATTTAGAGGAGAATTTAGTGAGTACAGTTATCAACGATGTTGATTACGGGCCCCTATATCAACTGATTGGCAGCTGGCGAGGCGAGAAGGGCCTGGATGTGGCACCTGAACCCGATGGTGAAGACAAGAACACCTACTATGACGAGATTACCTTTATTCCCTCGGGGGCGGCGGAGAACGCTGAAGAACAGAACCTGGTTACAGTGAGATACCACCAGCTGGTGCGCAAGTGCAATAACGGCAAGGTCTTCCACGACCAGATCGGTCACTGGATTTACGAACCCAGTACCGGAATGATCATGCACTCCCTGTCCATCCCACGTGCTGTCTGCGTGTTGGCCGGTGGCAAGCTGGTACACAATGACAATGAAACCCTATTCGAAGTTGAGGCGACTACCGGTAGTAATACTTTCGGCATTTTGCAGTCACCCTTCATGCTGGAAAAAGCAAAAACAACTGCCTTCAGCATGACTCTGAAAATATCGGGCGACGAAATGAGCTACGAGGAAACAACCTCCCTGGAGATCTACGGGCGGAAGTTTGAACACACAGACGGAAACAGCCTCATACGAGTCGTCTACGACTGAAAATAACGGGCCCAAAGGGGCCTGTGCATGGCAAATTTTTCAACGACAAATACCATATAATCTATATGGATAATACTAAAGAGAACCATTGACCATTGCTACTTTACGCGAACTGCCTCAGAATCAGCATCGCTCAGGTTTGAGCTCGCTGGCAGGCAAAGAAATGCAGTGTCAGTCACTCACTTCCAAAAAACCCAAAGAGGAGATACAAAATGGAATTACAAGGTAAGGTTGTTGTTATCACTGGCGGCGGTAAAGGTATCGGGCGCGCAATCGCCATACGACTGGCCAGACAAGGTGTAAAACTGGCCCTTCTGGATCTGGACGAACCAGCCATGGCGGAAACCATTGAACTGGTTAAAGAAGCCGGCTCTGAAGCTCGCGGCTATAACTGTAACGTTGCCGATGAGCCGACCGTTGAAACCACCTTCGCTCAGATTGCTAAAGACTTCGGTGCTATTCATGGCCTGATAAACAACGCCGGAATTTTGCGCGATGCTCAGCTCATCAAAGTAAAAGATGGCAAGGTTGTTAAGAAGATGTCTGGCGACAACTATGACATGGTAATCGATGTTCACATGAAAGGGGCCTTTCTGTGTGCCCGTGAAGCTGCCACCTACATGGTTGAAGGTGGTATTGAAGAGGGTTGTATTATCAGCATGTCCTCCCTTGCCTATCACGGCAACTTTGGTCAAACCAACTACTCTGCCGCTAAGGCCGGTATCGTTGCTCAAAGTAAAGTATGGGCCAAAGAACTGGGTAGATTCGGCATCCGCTCCATGGTAATTGCCCCGGGAACCATCGACACCACTTTACTGCGTTCCATGCCTGCCGATATTCTGCAACAAATTGCAGACACCATACCCTTGAAACGTATTGGTGATGTAGACAACATCGCGCAAACTGTTCAGCACATACTGGAAAATAATTACTTGTCCGGCGATGTCTATGAGGTAAGTGGCGGCGTAGTTCTATAATTCATAGACTCCAGACCGCTTATAAAAAGAGGCAGTGGCGGCAGGCGGCCGCCCTAATGTACCTTTATTGAATGTGCGGCGTGTGTCCTCTGGCAATGTCGCTGGGCTAAGCGAGGAGTGAGTGATAGTTAGTGCGTATCACTTATTTTTTGATCAGTCTTGCACGCCTCCCCTACTAAATTCACGGCAGAACAGAAAAGTTCATCCAGAGCCTGACCTGTTGGGTCGTCACACTGAAAGGAAAATCTACCTTCTTGAATCAGTATCATAATCATGAGCAGTTCCCTCCCATCCAGGTGGATAGTAGCCCCTTCTGGATTGTGGCTAAACAAGTTCATCTGAGCGTCCCCTAATTTCCTTATGAAAATGATGGACCAACGCCATATCCTGCACTATATACCCCACTGGGACAGGATACGGTGGGCGTTGCTCCATTTACTTTTT
>JAUVBI010000004.1 GCA_030591305.1 Pseudomonadota bacterium | reverse complement strand
TGGTAGGTGACCAGATTCTTGCCCAACCACCGTGTCGCAAACTCGCGTATTTCATCTTTGGTCGTCACCAGCTTTACGCCGCCAGCCTTGCCTCGTCCACCGGCATGCACCTGGGCTTTGACCACCCACTTATCACCACCAATTAAATCGGCGGCCTCTGCAGCCTCCTGTGGTGTATCCACTGCGTAGCCTTTGGATACGGGTAAACCGTATTCGGCAAACAGTTGCTTACCTTGATACTCATGAAGATTCATTTTCTACTCCGTTCAATTAACTTTTCCTGGTTTATTTATTACTTATCACATTATTATTAGATATTATTTTTTCTTCCTCGGCTTGCGATTGGCTATATGAATCGCATGCCCATCAACTGCCAACACCGCTTCGTGCACGGCTTCCGACAAAGTCGGGTGACCAAATACAGTGAGGGCGAGATCTTCTGCGCTGGAGCCGAACTCCATCGCGATAACAACTTGTTGCACCAGGTCGGCCGCGCTGGGGCCAATAATATGGCAGCCCAAGATACGGTCGGTGTCCGCGTCGGCAATCACCTTAACCATGCCGTCGGATTCATTCGCGGCAAGCGCCCTGCCACTGGCTGCAAACGGGAATACACCCACTTTGTAATTTACGCCGTCGGCCTTTAGTTCTTGCTCGGTTTTCCCGACCGCTGCCACTTCAGGGTGTGTGTAAATAACAGAGGGAATGCAGTCGTAGTTCATCTGGACGGACTTGCCAGAAATACGCTCGGCAACCATTATACCCTCTTCCGAGCCCTTGTGGGCCAGCATAGGGCCCCGGACAACATCGCCAATAGCATAAACGTGCGGCGCCTCTGTTTCACAAAAATCGTTTACGTAGATAAACCCACGTTCATCCAGAGTTACACCGCTGTCAGACGCCAGTATTTCACCAGACTTGGGGCGCCTGCCCACCGCAACGATCAATTTATCGAAGGTCTCTACTTTGTCACCATCAGCTGAGGCATAGGACACCTCCACGACGCCGTCTTTAACTTCTGCGTTAGTTACCCGTGTAGCCAGGCGGATATCCAGGCCCTGTTTTTTAAGAATCTTGGCTGTTTCCTTTGCAATCTGGGCATCTACCATAGGCAGAAAATCATCCAGTGCTTCCAGTATGACGACCTCGGCCCCCAGGCGCCCCCAGACACTACCCAGTTCCAGCCCGATTACACCTGCACCTATAACGCCCAACCTGGCTGGGACCTCGGTAAATTCCAGCGCGCCCGTTGAATCGACAATGCGTTCGCCGTCGGTGGGTGCGGGAGGAATTTCCATGGGAACCGAACCCGCGGCAATAATGATGCTGCCAGCGTCCAGCACACGAATATTGCCGTCGTTATCGGTGACTTCTACTCTGGCACCTGACAATACCTTGCCAGTTCCCAGAACAGAAGTAACGCCGTTGTGCTTGAACAGACCACCGATACCACCGGTCAATTGGCTCACAATTTTGTCTTTGCGGGCTATCATCGCGGGGATGTCGATTGCCGTTTCAGTAACCGAAATACCATGAATGGCGAGATGGTCGCGGGTTTCAACATACTTGTAACTGCTATCCAACAAGGCCTTAGAGGGAATGCAACCCACGTTCAAGCACGTACCACCCAACTTAATTGCACCTTTATCATCAACCCACTGTTCCACACAGGCTGTGGACAAGCCCAATTGAGCCGCCTTTATGGCTGCCACATAGCCAGCGGGACCTGAGCCGATTACAACTACATCAAATTTATCAGACATATTATTTCCTGCAAGGAACCATTAAATACACGCGTTTTTACCCTTAAATTTGCAACAAAATACGCGCGGGGTCTTCTATGAGATTTTTAATCGTAACCAAAAATTGCACCGCATTCTTTCCATCGATCAAGCGATGATCATAGGATAAAGCCAGATACATCATCGGCAGAATTTTCACTTCTCCATCTACGGCCATAGGCCTTTCCTGAATTTTGTGCATCCCGAGAATACCAGTTTGCGGTGGATTCAAAATAGGCGTGGACATTAAGGAGCCAAAAACTCCGCCGTTGGTAATCGTAAAAGTGCCGCCTGTCATATCATCAATGGTGAGTTTGTTATCTCTGGCACGCAGCCCTAAGTCTCTTATGCTTGCTTCTACATCGGCGAGACTCATAAAGTCTGCATCGCGCAGCACAGGGACAACCAATCCGCCGGGCGTTGATACCGCGACACCGATATCCTGGTAGCCGTGATAGACAACATCTTTTCCGTCTATGGAGGCATTCACATCGGGAAATCGCTTCAGTGCCTCGCAGGCGGCTTTGACAAAGAAACCCATAAAACCCAGACGGGTGCCATTGTGAACTTTTTCAAACTGCTCTTTGTATTGGCTGCGAAGTGCCATAACCGGTGCCATATTAACTTCATTAAATGTAGTCAGCATGGCCGTCTCTTGCGACGCCTGCAGTAATCGCTCTGCTATTTTTGCGCGCATACGGGTCATTGGGACACGTTTTTCGATGCGCTCACTCGATGGCCCAAGAGGTGTTTCCGGTGCAGCTATAGGTTTTTGTGCAGGAACTGCCTCGGCGGCTTTGCTCTCAGCGCGCTTCATATACTGTACGACATCATCCTTGGTAATTCGGCCATTCTTACCGCTGCCAGCTATAGCCTCTATATCCAGTTTGTGCTCTTCGACCAATTGACGTGCCGCCGGACCCAACATGCCAGCCTTATCGACTGCATCGGAAGACGCACCAGGACTTTCCTGCTTATCGCCGGCAGTAATAGCTTTGGCTGCAACCGTGCCGGGTTCTAAATCTGCCAGCAGTTGCCCACTCTCAATCGTGTCACCTGCCGCCGCATAAATTTTGCTTAGCACGCCGTCTTCCGGTGCCACGACTTCCATCACGACCTTGTCAGTTTCGATTTCAACCATGAGCTCGTCACGAGCCACGGTATCGCCCTCTTCCTTATGCCAGGTGGCAATTTCACCATCGGCGACAGATTCCGGGAAGGCCGGTGCTTTAATCTTGATAGCCATTTCGATTCCTTTGTGAAATGCCAGTACGTTAAATAGTTCCCTAGAGCTCAAAAGGCGCCAGGGCATCAAAAATCAATTGTTCCTGCTGTTCAAGGTGCAGCGACATATAACCGGCCGCCGGGGCAGCAGAGCCCTCACGACCGGCGTAACGCAGATAAATACTCTTTTTATGCCGGTGGAAAACACGTCGCATATGGTGCTGACTGGAATACCAGGCGCCCTGATTAACCGGCTCTTCCTGGCACCACACCGCATCCGATAAATTGGGGTAGGCACTGAGCAGGTGCAGCAACTCTGCCTCTGGGAAGGGATACAGCTGTTCCAGACGCAGTATCGCGATGTTGTCTATGTCACCCGCCCGGCGTGCAGCGCGCAATTCATAGTATAGCTTACCGCTACACAGAACGACCCGTTCAATGTTTGCCGGGTCCAGGTCATCTGTCTCGTCCAGCACATTGTGAAAGTGTCCCTCTGCTAAATCTTCAATGGTGGATATGGCCTCTTTGTGACGCAATAAACTTTTTGGCGACATCACAATCAAGGGCTTGCGCAGAGGGCGTATCGCCTGCCTGCGCAACATATGAAACACCTGGGCCGGCGTGGTGGGCACACATATCTGCATATTGTGTTCTGCACACAACTGCATATAGCGCTCCAGTCTGGCCGATGAGTGCTCTGGCCCCTGCCCCTCATAACCATGAGGCAGTAACATAGTCAGACCGCACAAACGCGCCCACTTGTGCTCACCGCTGGCGATAAACTGGTCAATGACGACCTGGGCGCCATTAGCAAAATCGCCAAATTGTGCTTCCCAGATAACCAGCCCCGTGGGAGACGTCGTGGCATAGCCGTATTCAAAAGCCAGTACGGCCTCTTCTGACAGCAGGGAGTCATGGATAATAAAAGGCGCGGAATTCGGCCCCATATTTTGCAGGGGCACATAGGTGCTGCCGTCTTTTTGATTGTGCAACACAGCATGGCGATGGGAGAAAGTACCGCGACCGACGTCTTGCCCGGTGAGGCGGACAGGGTAGTTCGCTTGCAACAGGGAAGCATACGCCAGCACTTCAGCAAAGCCCCAGTTCATCGGCATGGCACCGGCGGCCATCTTGCGTCGGTCTTCCAGTATTTTTGCAACCTGGCGCTGCAGTGGCACGTTATCAGGGGCAAGGTTTATATCGTGAGCCAAAGTTTGCAGCGCGTGAATATCCATGCCGGTATCGCATTCCAGTGTCCACTTGTGCCCCAGGTAGGGGGACCAGTCTACGAACATGGCCGTATTCGGCTTGCTAACCAGGTTACTGATCTGAGGAACTCCCCGGTCCAGGGAGTTGCGGTACTGATCCACCCGCTGCAGGTCGTCCTCTTCACTCAAAACACCCTCTTCAATGAGGCGGGCTGCGTACAGGTCCCGTGTGGTCTTATGCTTGCGTATTACCTGATACATCAAAGGCTGCGTCACAGAGGGTTCATCTGCTTCATTGTGGCCGCGACGGCGGTAGCAGACCAGGTCTATCACAACGTCCTTGTGAAAATCGTTACGGAAATCGATGGCCATCTGGGTCACAAACAGCACTGCCTGCGGGTCGTCGGCATTGACATGAAATATAGGGGCCTGCACCATTTTGGCAATGTCTGTGCAATATTCAGTAGAACGGGCATCCTCTTGCAGGCTCATGGTAAAGCCCACCTGGTTGTTGAGTACGATATGTACCGTGCCACCCGTTTTATAGGCGCGGGTCTGGGACATTTGGAATGTCTCCATAACAACACCCTGCCCGGCAAATGCCGCATCGCCGTGTATCACGATTGCCACCACGGTTTTACCACTGGTATCGTCTCTGCGGTCCTGCCTGGCCCGCACCGAGCCCACAACCACCGGAGAAACAATTTCCAGGTGCGAGGGGTTAAACGCCAGCGCCAGGTGCAACTCGCCGCCCGGGGTCATAACGTTGGAGGAGAATCCCTGGTGGTATTTTACATCGCCGGAGCTCTCGTAAATTACCTTGCCCTCAAATTCATCGAATAATTCAGTAGGGTTCTTACCCAATATATTAATCAGGACATTAAGGCGGCCCCTGTGTGCCATTCCCAGCACAATTTCCTTGGCCCCAAAATAACCGGCGCGTTGTATTAACTCGGATAGCATGGGGATAAGGCTTTCACCGCCCTCCAGCCCAAAGCGCTTGGTGCCAGGATATTTGGACCCCAGAGATTTTTCCAAACCATCGGCCTTGATCAGGCTTCCCAGCAATTCCAACTTGGTCTCATCGCTGTAATCCGGTGCTGAGCGCACCGATTCCATACGTTGCATAATCCAGTGGCGCTGGTCGGTATCTACAATATGCATAAACTCGGCACCGACTGTGTGACAGTAAGTGCGTTGCAGTACGTCAAAAATCTCACCCAGGGTGGCGTCCGCCTTTCCCATATGCATGCTGCCAGTCTGAAATACGGTGTCAAAATCAGCCGGAGACAGCTGGTGAAAGCTTAAATCAAGATCGGGTACATGCTCGCGCTCGCTCAGACCCAGCGGGTCGAGTTGGGCTTTTTGATGCCCGCGTTGGCGATAGGCCGAGATTAATTGTACAACTTTTACCTGTTTGCGCTCGTACTCAGTCGCCTGAGAGTCCTGCTGCACCGTTGCCTCGGTACGAACCCGCATTTTTGAGATCTGGGCAAATTGAGCCCGCACCGTAGAGTGCGGTATATCCTGAATCTGGGAAACGGAAGACTCTACCCGGGGCAATTTGTCAAAGTACTCGCGCCACTGCTCTGGTACTGAGTTGGGGTCAGTGAGGTAGGACTCGTACAAATCCTCTACATAAGTGGCATTCCCTCCGGCAATATGCGAACTGCGGCGCAGGGCTTCCATTGAACTCTCTTGCATCTAGACCCTTCCGAGGGTAAATAATACTGTTATATATCAATAAGTTATGCGGCCATACTAATAGCCTACCTTAACTTTACACTGCCCGTGAAAGTAGCATATTTCTGATATGACCGATAGCCCGCGTGGGGTTCAGCCCCTTGGGACAGACATTCACGCAGTTCTGAATTCCGTGGCAACGAAACACACTAAAGGGATCGTCCAGCTTCGCCAGGCGCTCTTCTGTTGCAGTATCGCGACTGTCAGCGAGAAAGCGATACGATTGCAGCAGGCCAGCGGGACCGATAAAGCGATCCGGGTTCCACCAGAAGGAGGGGCAACTGGTAGAGCAGCAGGCACAGAGGATACATTCGTATAGACCGTCGAGCTTTTCGCGTTCTTCCGGTGATTGCAGGCGCTCGATAGCAGGTGCGGGTGAGTTATTCTGGAGATAGGGCTGGACCTTCTCGTACTGTGTGTAAAACATGCTCATGTCAACAACTAGGTCACGCACGACAGGCAACCCAGGTAGAGGCCTGACAATCAGTTTGTTATTCTTCACCGTCTCAGACAGGGGCGTCACGCAGGCCAGACCATTCGTGCCATTCATGTTGACGCCATCGGAGCCACAAACACCCTCTCGGCAGGAACGCCGAAATGCCATGCTGGGATCTTTTGCTTTAACCAACTCGAGTACGTCCAGCACCATTAAGTCCTTGCCGCCGGTATCGACTTCGATATCCTGCATCCAGGGTTCCTGATCTGTTTCAGGGTTGTAGCGATAGAGACTAACTTGCAACATATTCCATATGCCCCTTAATAGACACGTGCTTTGGGCTGAAAAGTATCAACCATTTTAGGTTTAAAGTTTACACTGCGCTTACTAACCCGCTTGTCTGTCGGGTGGTAGACGGAGTGACACAACCAGTTTTCGTCATCGCGATCGGGGTAATCATCCCGGGCGTGGGCGCCGCGACTCTCCTTGCGCTCCTCGGCAGTAATTGCGGTAGCTTCTGCCACTTCGAACAGATTGTGCAATTCCAGCGCTTCAATACGCGCGGTGTTATAAGCCTGACTCTTGTCTGTCAGTTCGGCATTTTCAATTCGGCCGCGTAACTCCGCCAGCTTTTTAACACCGTCGCGCATGAATTCTTCATTGCGAAATACGCCGAAGTGATTCTGCATAATGCCCTGCAGCTCTGTACGCAGATCGGCGACATTCTCACCACCGGTGGAATTATTCAGTTTATCGAGGCGGGACATGGCCTGCTCGAGGTCGCTCTCACTGGCATCACCCATGTCGATACCTTCGCGCAATGCGTTCTCGATAAACAGACCAGATGCGCGACCAAATACCACCAGGTCCAGCAGAGAGTTGCCACCAAGCCGGTTGGCGCCGTGTACCGAAACACAGGCAACCTCGCCGCAGGCGTATAGCCCGGGGATAACCTGATCATTGCCGGCAGCATCTATCGTCAGAGCCTGACCATTAACATTTGTGGGGATACCACCCATCATATAATGACAAGTTGGCACAACTGGCACCGGATCTGTCACTGGATCTACGTGAGCAAAGGTACGAGACAACTCACAAATACCGGGTAGACGGCTTTCAAGTACTTCTTCACCCAAATGGTCCAGCTTCAGCAGAACGTGGTCGCCGTTGGGGCCACATCCACGTCCCTCCAGAATTTCCTTAACCATTGAGCGTGCGACCACATCGCGACCCGCAAGATCTTTGGCATTGGGGGCATAACGCTCCATAAAGCGTTCGCCGTCTTTATTGATAAGGTAACCGCCCTCACCGCGACACCCTTCGGTGACCAGTACGCCCGCGCCGTGAATGCCGGTGGGGTGGAATTGCCACATCTCGATATCCTGTACCGGAAAACCAGCGCGCAACGCCATGCCAATGCCGTCGCCGGTATTAATATGGGCGTTGGTAGTAGACGCATAAATACGCCCCGCTCCACCTGTGGCAAAAACAGTTGCCTTGGATTTGACGTAGACCGTCTCGCCGGTCTCCATGCAGATGGCAATAACGCCAACTACAGCGCCATCGGAGTTCTTGACAATGTCAGTGGCATACCATTCGTTGAAGAATACGGTGTTGTTCTTCATATTGCCCTGATACAGGGTATGCAGTAGGGCATGGCCGGTGCGGTCAGCCGCTGCACAGGTACGTGCGGCCTGGCCGCCCTCACCAAAATTCTTTGATTGCCCACCAAATGGCCGCTGGTAGATACGCCCCTCTTCGGTGCGTGAAAACGGCAGCCCCATGTGCTCCAGTTCGTAGACTGCTTCCGGGCCTACACTGCACATATATTCAATCGCGTCCTGGTCACCGATGTAATCAGAACCCTTGACTGTGTCATACATATGCCAGCGCCAGTCATCATTGGGATCATCACTGGCAATAGCGCAGGTAATACCACCCTGGGCCGACACGGTATGAGACCGAGTGGGAAAGACCTTGGTGATAACCGCTGTTTTGTAGCCGGATTGAGAAAGCTGAAGAGCGGCTCGCATGCCTGCCCCACCGCCGCCTACAATAACGCCATCAAATGAAAGTGTTCGCATTCCGGACATATTCTAATAACTCCACAAAATCTGGATTCCCCAGACTAAATACGTAAACATTGTAAGACCACATACCATTTGCAGCACAAAGCGCAATACATTACCGGCCGGGCCCATAAGGCGCTCGGTCAAATAATCGGTCAATACACCCCATATTCCCACCCAGGCATGAACCCCCAGCGAAAGCAGAGCCATAAGGCTGAAGATGCGCATCCAGGTCTGTGAATACAGTGCTTTCCAGGAGGCATAATCAACACCGCCCAACAAAACACACGCTACCAATAAGAAATAGGCAAGCAAAACCACTGCACTGATGCGCTGCATCAGCCAATCGTAGAGGCCGGAGCGCCCCATACTTGTTACTGCAGTTACCATATCCAAACCCCCGCGAGCAAAATAAGTACGGTTGAGGTGGCAATGACGATACGAGACCCCATAACCCCACCCTCCATAGACTCACCAATGCCCATATCCATAATCAAATGCTTAACCCCGGCTACTGTGTGGTAGATGAGACCGGATACAACTGCCCACATGACGAATTTAACCAGCGGTGATGCCAGGCACTCCTGCAGTGCAGCGAAGCTTTCTGGACCCTTTAAGCTGGCATCCAGTGCCCAGATGAGAAGGGCCATGCCTGCAAAAATAAATACGCCAGAGGCACGGTGGGCAATGGATGTCCATGCGGTTATGGGTAGCCGCATGGTGCCAATATCCAAATTTACGGGACGTTTGTCTTTCACTGTGTGATTACCATCATTTGTACACCTGTTAATAAGGTGGCTAACCAGGGGTGGCCTCGCCACCCGCTAAAAATAATCCGTGGGGCAGAGGCTCCACTAAATCCAAAACGCGCGAAATTATAGGCACTTACGTCACCAAATACAAACCCAGACGACAATAAGCAGGGCAGAATGCTGATGCATATCAAAATCGTCGATCTCCCATAAACTTGATAGACGATTTTGGTCGAAGATCGCTGTCATTTGGCTGCTAATAGAGCCAGATCAATTGACAATGGCTGGCGAAACTCTATAGTTGGGCACCCCAAAGACATACTTCACAGGACATCAAATGAGTGACAGCAAAGCTACCCTAACCGTTGACGGACTGGATGAGGCAATCGAATTGCCAATATATTCCGGCACGCTTGGTCCAGACGTTGTTGACGTTGGTGCGCTTACCAGTAAGGGATTATTCACCTATGACCCCGGCTTCGTATCAACTGCGGCCTGTGAGTCCCAGATCACCTTTATCGATGGTGGTAAAGGGATTTTATTACACCGCGGTTATCCTATCGACCAACTCGCCAACCAATCCGACTACCTCGAGACATGTTACCTGCTTCTTTACGGCGAGCTGCCCAGCAAGGAAGAGAAGGCAACATTTATCGCCACCGTCACCCGGCACACGATGGTTCACGCGCAGCTGGCCACGTTTTTTAATGGGTTTCGGCGAGATGCACACCCCATGGCGATTCTGTGTGGTGTAGTGGGTGCGCTCTCGGCCTTTTACCATGACTCGCTCGATATTAGCGACGAGAGCCATCGGCAAATTGCCGCATTTCGCCTGATTGCTAAAATGCCAACCCTCGCTGCAATGAGCTATAAGTTTTCCATCGGGCAGCCCTTTATGTACCCGGACAACAGCATGGATTATGCGGAAAACTTCCTACACATGATGTTTGGCAACCCCTGTGAGCCCAGCAATATAAGCCCGGTTTTGGCCAAGGCCATGGACAGAATTTTCATTTTGCACGCAGACCACGAGCAGAATGCCTCTACATCCACTGTCCGCCTGGCAGGCTCATCCGGGGCCAACCCCTTCGCCTGTATCGCCGCCGGCATTGCGGCCCTGTGGGGGCCATCCCACGGTGGCGCAAATGAAGCCGTACTGGAGATGCTGGAAGAGATCGGCGATGTGAGCCGAATTGACGAGTTCGTCGCACGTGCCAAAGACAAAAACGATCCCTTCCGCCTTATGGGTTTCGGTCACCGTGTCTATAAGAACTTTGACCCCAGGGCCAAAGTATTAAAAGAGTCCGCCGATGAAGTTCTCGCAGAGCTGGGTATTGAGAGCGACCCCCTACTCGCCATCGCCAAACGCTTGGAAGAAATCGCACTGGAAGACGAATATTTTATCGAGAGGAAACTCTATCCTAATGTTGATTTTTACTCGGGAATTATCCTCAAGGCCATGGGCATTCCCCCCAGCATGTTTACCGTTATCTTTGCTGTGGGCCGCACGGTTGGCTGGATAGCACACTGGCACGAAATGATTAGTGGCAGCTACCGTATCGGTCGCCCCCGCCAGCTGTACACAGGCTACACCCAGCGCGATTTCACACCGATGAACGAACGCTAATCAATCGGCGGGCCGCGTAATGACTGACATTGTAATTAGTGGGACGGGACTCTACACCCCAACCGAGTCTATCAGTAACGAAGAGTTGGTTGAGGCCTTTAATGCCTATGTTGACAACTTCAACGCTGACAACGCCGACAGCATAGCCAGCGGGGAAACCGAGGCACTACAACACTCCTCGGTGGAATTCATCGAGAAAGCCTCCGGTATCAAATCACGCTACGTAATGAACAAAAGCGGCATTCTCGACCCTCGGCGGATGGCGCCCGAACTTGCCGATCGCAGTAATGAATCACCATCGATTCAATGTGAAATGTCTGTGGCTGCCGCCGAGCAGGCCATGGTAAGTGCCGGAAAAATCGCTGCCGATATCGACATGGTGATTGTCGCCTGCTCCAATTTGCAACGCGCCTACCCTGCCATCGCGGTAGAGGTACAAGCTGCCCTGGGCATCACCGGCTTCGGTTTCGACATGAACGTGGCCTGCTCTTCCGCAACGTTTGGCATCCAGCAGGCACGCGATGCGGTCGCCAATGGCAGTGCACGCTGTGTACTCATGCTGAACCCGGAGATATGCAGCGGCCACCTTAATTTTCGTGACCGCGACGCCCACTTCATCTTTGGCGATGTTTGCACTGCAGTTATTGTAGAAAAGCAGGAAACTGCTACTGGTGCAGAGCAGTACGAGATTGTCGACAGCAAACTGCAGACCATTTACTCCAACAATATTCGCAACAACTTCGGCTTTCTCAACCGCGGCGATGAATCAGGCATTGGCAAAGCAGACAAACTGTTTGTACAGGAAGGCCGCAAGGTGTTTAAAGAGGTCTGCCCCGCCGTTGCCAGCCAAATTTCGGCGCAACTCGAAAAGCTTGGCATTGAGTCAGGTCAGCTAAAGCGCATGTGGCTGCACCAGGCCAACCTGAGCATGAACCAGCTGATTGCCAAGCGGGTTCTGGGGCGCACTCCCACAGAAGATGACGCGCCCACCATCCTCAATGAATACGCCAACACCAGTTCCGCTGGCTCGGTTATTGCCTTTCACAAGCACCGTGCTGACTTTAACAGCGGCGACTTGGGCGTGCTGTGCTCTTTTGGCGCGGGCTATAGTATTGGCAGTGTAGTGTTGCGCAAGGTTTAAACACTTTCGAGGATGTATGAGGGAGTGTCTCAGCGAGCAAGCAGCCCCCTCAATGCAGCCACCACCGCGCCACACTGCTCATCTGTGCCAATACTGATTCGCAAATAGTCCTTTGTACGGGGCTTATCAAAGAACCGTACCAGAATATTATTCTTGCGCAGGCCTTCGAATAATGCCTTCGCCTCCTTTTCAGGATGTGTAGCAAAAATAAAATTGGCTTTGGAAGGCAGTACAGAAAAACCCAGTTGCTCCAACTCGGAGGTTAGCCTCTCCCGGCTGGCAATGACCTTTTTGCAGGTTTTTTCGAAGTATGTAACATCCTGCAAAGACGCCAGAGCTGCCGTCTGGGCCAGCACATCAAGCGGATAGGAATTAAAGGAGTTCTTGAGGCGCTGCAGGCCTTCTATCAAGTCTCGGTGCCCCATTGCCACACCAACGCGAAGCCCTGCCAGTGCCCTGGATTTTGAAACAGTTTGCACCACCAGAAGATTGTCATACTGGTCAATAAGCCCCACAGCTGACTCGCCACCGAAATCGATATAGGCCTCGTCAATAACCACAACCGACCCACAATTAATCTCCAGCAACTCCCGAACGTCGCTCAGGCCAAGCAGGATGCCTGTGGGTGCATTGGGGTTGGGGATTATAATTCCGCCGTTATCCGCTGGAAAGGCATTGATATCGACACTGAGGTCTTGCGCCAGGGGCACTGACTCGTAAGCCAGGGAATACAGCTCACACCACACCGGATAGAAACTGTAAGACACATCGGGAAAACAGACCGGCTTGTTGTGGCTAAGCAGCGCCTGGAATACGTGGGCGAGTACTTCATCGGAGCCATTGCCAAGGAACACCTGCTCCGGTTGCAACTGGTTGATGTCAGCGAATGCCCGTCGCAGCCTTTCAGATTCGGGCTCGGGGTACAGGCGCAATTGTGATGCAGATACTGCCGCAATAGCCTCCAGCACCGCCGGAGAGGGGTCGTAGGGGCTTTCATTGGTATTGAGCTTGATCAACTGTGCCTGCTGCGGTTGTTCACCGGGCACATAAGGCGTAAGCCTGTTAATCAATTTACTCCAGTAGCGACTCATAGACAGTTCCAAAAAGTGGCGTCCCCTAGGGGGTTCGAACCCCTGTTACCGCCGTGAAAGGGCAGTGTCCTGGACCACTAGACGAAGGGGACGCAGTACCTCGCTGACGAAGCGTGGCTATGTTACCTCATATGCCAGGAGGTATCGATCCCCGCCTTCGCGGGGGTGACCGTTTGTGAATATGGCTGAGCCTAGTATTTAAATATGGTATCGATCATAAAGCGGTCATAGGACAAGGGGCTATCGAGATTACCCTCGCCCGCTTCATTGTCTATAAACCAGGTAAAGCCAAGCTTCCATTGTTTGTTAATGCCATAGGCACCGGTGAGCCTGTGGCCCTTACCGTCGGTACCACCGCCGGCAAAATCTGAATCACTCAGCAAACCCAATACCGCATCTTTTTCGAGATCTTGATACTGATAGGCCAGCTGCCAGGTACCTTTACCACTGGCCTTTCCCAGCTTGGTGCCGACAATATAGCCAGTGTCATATTCATCTGCATCCTGATTCTGCACGTAGTCAAAGAACAGGTTCAGGGGCATATCGAAGAGGCTCATACCCAGGTTGGCGAAAACCTCGATTTCTTCGTAGTTAAATTTATACTCACAGCTGGACATGTCACTGGGATCGCTACACTCAAAAGAGTTACCGAAAAAGTCATCATCATCACCATAGAAAGAGGTATTGCCCTTGGCTGGAATGTCATAGTAGCCAAGCCCGGTGGTCAACGAGACAGGGCCCAAAGCAAATTTTATACCACCCTGCAAGCCCCAGGCGAAGGTCTGATTGTCTTTCTTGCCGTCACTCTCCAACCAGCTACCCGCGAAGGTGGCAAACAAATGCTCACTGGTCCACCCCGCCCCGATACCCTCGGGGTTGTAATCGCCGTCCCACAACAATGCACTTTTTTGTGGCTTGTAAAAGGCGTTTTTCATTTTACCCGCGGTCAGGTACAACTTGTCCGTGGCATTCCACTTAAAATATGCCAGATCCAGACGCACATCTTTGGTGGAGCCGCCACCACCCAGAGTCTGGTTAGTCGAAACCGGATCATCGCCACCTGTCGCAATACCCAGGGCCACTTCCATATTACTGGGCAGGCTTGCTATAAGCGCGGCCCTGGCACGTATTCTGTTGCGATCGCGCTTGTCCTTACCCTCTACATCGATTTCCTCGTAGCGGTAACGGAAGTCGCCTTTCACTTTAATGCGCTGTGCCCATGAACTGGCAGATTTCCCCGTCACCACCCCGGCGAGTTCGCTCTGGGCGACGCCTAACTCAGTTACCGTGGATTCGGAGATTTCTCGCAGGTTTGCATTCTCGGCCTCCAGTGCATTTAAACGCTGAGCCATGGCTGTAAAATCAGCCTTCAGCTGGGCAAAATCATCGTCACTGACTGTCGCCTGTACCGGGGTACTTGCCAGTACAGCACTTGTTACAGCTACCGAAATCAATCGCTTCATCTCTATCTCCAAAAATAATTAAATGCTACGTCTCAGCTGAGCTTGCCTTACAGGAGAGAATATTAGAGGGGAAAAATGACAGAAATATGACTAAAGCAGCCTTTTGTTACAAAAATATGAATTTTTAGAGGGCTGGAGAGCTCCACCCCACACATCGACCCAGATTGCTGCGTTATACTGGTGCTTCCCAAACTGGTGAAGTAAGCCCCCCATTCAATACATCTACTAATGAGATTCCTCCACCTGGGAAATAAGTTCCTCCAACTCCACATGCCTCACATCGAGCCCGCGTACCAGGTAAATAACATGCTCAGCTATATTGCTGGTATGGTCCCCTACCCGCTCCAGGCTCTTTAGCGCCCACATCTCATTGAGCACCGAACCAATCACCCTGGGGTCTTCCATCATGAATGTGACCAGGCTGCGCATAGCGCTGCGATACTCCTTATCAACGGTTTTATCCGCTTTTACCACTTCTACGGCCAACTCTACGTCCAGCCGCGCAAAGGCATCCAATGCTTTTTGCAGCATACTGACAACAGTGTTTCCAATGTGGCGAATCTCAACGTAATTACTGGGCGATGCGCTGGCCTCGGAAATACGAATCGACTGCCGGGCAATTTTAGCCGCCTCATCACCTATGCGTTCCAGGTCAGTGGTAATTTTAGCCACGGTGAGAACAAGGCGTAAATCACTGGCTGCAGGTTGGCGCCTGGCCAGAATACGTGAGCACTCTTCATCGATACTCACTTCCATCTGGTTTATGGCGTGGTCCCGGTCGATGACGATCTCGGCCTGACCCGTGTCCATTTTAACAAGAGCATCAACGCCATCGTTCACCTGCCGTTCTACGTTGCCACCCATTTCGAGCAAACTATTTTTTACCCCTTCCAATTCGGCATTAAACTGGGTAGAAATATGTTGCTTGTGTGTTTCTTGCTCAATCAT
Source organism: Pseudomonadota bacterium (assembly GCA_030591305.1). Next base: position 20,040 of record JAUVBI010000004.1, on the reverse strand, counting down.
AATATCTTCACCTTAACCGTAACGTCCGGTTATATAATCTTCCGTCTGTTTGCGCGCCGGGTTGGTAAACAGCTTGTCAGTGCTGTCAAACTCAATCAATTTACCCATATACATAAATGCCGTCATATCCGACACCCTTGCTGCCTGTTGCATATTATGGGTGACTATAACAATGGTATAACGCGACTTTAGCTCATTGATCAGCTCTTCAATTTTGAGTGTAGATATGGGGTCCAGGGCAGATGCCGGCTCATCCAATAATAGAACCTCCGGTTCCACTGCAATGGTTCTGGCAATTACCAGTCGCTGCTGCTGCCCCCCGGAAAGACCGAGAGCACTATCGTCCAGCCTATCCTTAACCTCATCCCATAGAGCCGCCGAGCGCAGAGACTTTTCCACCACTTCATCAAGAACGCGCTTTTTATTAATTCCTTGTATACGTAGGCCATAGGCCACATTTTCATAGACCGACTTTGGGAACGGGTTGGGTTTCTGGAACACCATACCTATGCGTCTACGCAGCCCCGCTACATCTACGTCCGGAGCGTAAATATTTTCACCCTCCAGCATGATCTTTCCCCGCACCTTACAATTGTCAACCAGATCATTCATACGGTTAAAACAACGCAGTAAACTCGACTTGCCGCAGCCGCTGGGGCCGATAAAAGCGGTCACCCGTTTCTTTTGAATATTGAGATTTATGTCATGCAAAGCCTGCACATCTTCATTATAAAAAAGCTGCAACCCCTCAACCTGAAGACTGTTTTCTGCTGATTGTACATTGTCAGCTCGCGATCGACCCAGAGCTGAAATATCTATTGCATGGTGTTGCATGGTGTTGTCCTGTTATTTCTACGTCAGTATTAAAGAGCGCTAAGTGTCCAAAGACTTATAACGCTCGCGCAAACGGTTGCGCAGGGAGACGGCTGTTAGGTTCAGCAGTGCTATCAATCCTACCAATAATAGGGCGGTTGCATAAACCAGTGGTCTCGCCGCCTCCACATTGGGGCTCTGAAATCCCACGTCATAGATATGGAAGCCCAAATGCATAAACTTTTGATCCAGGTGAATAAAGGGGTAATTACCGTCTACGGGTAGACTCGGTGCCAATTTTACAACCCCCACCAACATTAACGGTGCCACTTCACCCGCCGCTCTTGCCACAGCCAAAATTAAACCCGTCATCATGGCGGGGCTAGCCATGGGAAGTACGACCCGCCACAGGGTTTCCGCTCGGGTTGCCCCCAGAGCCAGACTACCCTCCCGCAATGCTTTTGGTATTCTCGCCAGTCCCTCTTCTGTCGCCACGATGACAACGGGCAAAGTCAACAGAGCCAGTGTCAATGAGGCCCACATAAGTCCGGGCGTACCAAAAGTGGGGCTTGGCAGGGAGGCGGGGAAAAAGATTTGGTCCAGTTCGCCACCGAGAAAATAGACAAAGAACCCTAAGCCAAACACGCCATAGACTATCGAGGGAACCCCCGCCAAATTGTTTACCGCGATACGTATAGTACGTGTTACAAAGCCTTGCTTGGCATACTCGCGTAGATAAACAGCTGCAACCACACCGAAAGGTGTAACAATAATTGACATCAGAAGCACCATCATAACGGTGCCAAATATAGCGGGAAAAACACCGCCTTCTGTATTGGCCTCACGCGGTTCGGCGCTCAGAAACTCCCATAAGCGCTGCAGATAGAGTATGGACTTTTCCGGTATATCCATACCATTGGGGCGATACGCACGTACGACTTTAGACACAGGCAATGTGACCTGTTCACCACTTGCCATTTCAACCGAGTATACGATGTCGGACATGCTGGCATACAATAACCGCAACTCGCCCTGCAACGCACGGTACTGCGCGTTCAACTCACTTCGGGCAGAGGCCAATTCTTCCTGTACCTGGGGTGTCAGCCCCTTGTCCAGCTCATAGCCGCGCTCTTTCAGGCGCAGCCGCTCCAATGCGTGGTTAATATGGCCTATTTCAACACGTTCAAGTTCAAAAATAGCTTCACGAACCTCTACTGAGGCATTAATTTGTAACTGAAAAGTACGCCAGGTGGCGTCAGGATCACTTTCAGAATTTGCTACAATCTCACCATTGATACTAACAGAGCGTAAAAAACCGTATAAATTGCCCCACTCCAGGCGTTCCACAACAAGCACTTCTAGCGGATAGCTGACATCCTCCATCTGCTCGTCAATCACCCATACGAAGTCGCTACCCAAAAAATCACGGTTTCCCTGCTTCAGAAGCGTTCTACCGAAAAAAGGTCCAGCGCCTTTCAGGGTAAAACCTGCTTCGCGCAGTTGTTCACCGGAAACCTCGAGCTGTTCCACAGGTTCGCCAATGAGTGGCTTTCGAGACTCTCCCGACACCAGGTCTCCCTGCAGTATCTGGGCAGGCCAAAAATGTCCGAAGCCCCGCACTGCCAACAGGGAAATCAAACCGACCACCGCTATCAGGCTGATACTGACAGCCGCCGCGTTAAACCATATCATTGGTTCGCCGCTACGCAGCCACTGCATGGGGCTGACAGTATTCTGCTTTTCCAGTTTTTGTGTCCGCAGAACTACCATTACAGAGACCCATACCGGGTGCGAAGACGCTGGCGAATAATTTCAGCAGCGGTGTTAACGACAAAAGTAAACATAAACAATACGAAGGCTGCCAGAAATAAGACACGGTAGTGACTGCTGTCAACTTCCGCCTCAGGTACTTCCACGGCAATATTCGCAGCCAGTGTTCGCATCCCCTCAAAGATATTTGCATCCATGATGGGAGTATTTCCCGTTGCCATTAACACAATCATGGTTTCACCGACGGCCCTTCCCATCCCAATCATCAGGCCCGAAAATATACCGGGACTGGCCGTGGGAAGAACAACACCCACCAGGGTTTGCCAGGGCGTCGCACCCAGAGCGAGACTGCCGTAACTTAAATGCCGCGGTACAGAGAAAATGGCGTCTTCCGCGATGGAAAATATCGTTGGAATCACTGCCATTCCCATAGCAATACCCACGACCATCGCATTGCGTTGATCGAAGGAAATACCCAGCTCAGTCGTAATCCAGACGCGCATATCGCCACCGAAAAACAACAACTCCAGGGAATCGTTAACGGCAAAACACAGATAGCCCAAAATGCAGATAACGGGAATCAGTAATGCGGCGTGCCAACCATCGGGAACAGCAGTACGAAAGGCCATTGGCAGACGCGACCATAAAAATGCGAACAGCAATATGCCCACGGGCATCACCAGCATTACGGTAAACACGCTGGTCAATTTGTCCTCGATAAAAGGTGCCAGCCATAGCCCCGCCAGAAAGCCCAGGATAACCGTGGGCAGGGCCTCCATCAATTCAATCAGGGGTTTTACCTTTCTGCGAAGCGCAGGCGCCATAAAATACGCCGTGTATATCGCGCCACAGATGGCCAGGGGTGTTGCAACTAACATGGCATAGAATGCGGCCTTAAGTGTCCCAAAGGCCAGGGGTGTGAAGCTGAACTTGGGCTCAAAGTCATTATTTGCAGCGGAGGACTGCCAAATAAACGTAGGCTCGTCATAGCTTTCATACCAGACTTTATCCCACAGTGCGACCCATGAAATATCAGGGTGCTCATTATCAATATGCCATTGTTGCAAGCTTGAGTTATTTCCACCGAGCAACAGTTTATTACCCCGGGGGGAGATTGCTATGAGTGCGACGCCACCGCTGTCTAATACTTGTTTCTGCAAGATTTTGCGATGGGCCGTGGTATGAAATATTTGCAGCACACCCTCATCACTCATGGCCAGAAAACCTTTGCGCCGGTGCTCGGGAATCATCCTGCTGATAACTTGACCCCCGGTATCAAAGCTTCGAATGTACTGAAGTTTATTGCCGTGCTCTGTGCGTGCCATAAAGCGTTGGGCCAGTTCTCCCTCACTGGATGCAACAAGCAGTGAGATGCCCCCCAAGAGCATGGTGCTGCTACTGATATTGCCCTTACCCTGAAAGATCTTGCCACTGTCCGCAATTTTTTGCATCCCACTGGCGTCCACTGCGTGAAGATCGACGACGGTAAAGTGACCATCTGTGCTCAGGTAATACAGCCAACGTTGGGCTGAACCCAAATGTATTGCCTTTGCAGTACCCTGCATAATGGGAAGCTTCAGGCGCTCGGGCACCAAGTTCAATTCATCGGACAGGAAGTCAACCTCTTTAGTGAACCGTTTGGCAACAAGCTCCCCCGATGCCAGTATTCCGGCAACCGTCAACGCCTCCTCCCCATCACGCACGGCCAGCATGTGTAAAATCTCACCGTCAAAGTTTATATTCTCTTTTGCGTAGGTTGGCTCCAGCCTGGGTGTGATAAAACGCACACCTTCGGGATAGCTCAAGCTGTATTCATGTTTGAGCAGGCTGATACTGCCATCAAAATGCGAAAATGCCAGCAGGCTACTCTCGCTGCTCTCACTGGCGAAGGCCGAAATTTCTGTACTACCTGCCACGAGGTCCGATGAGTGAATGAGCTCGCCATCGACAATCCTGAAAAAGCGCCCACGCCACTTGTCGTCGATGATAAAAACCACTTCCCCCTGCTCTTCCATAGCCGCATAAACGGTCTGGCCCTGGTTTGCGGGTAGCTGTAGTTGCTTGACTTCATTCATCTGCGCACCACTGAACAGGGGCAAAACTTCATACAGCAGATAGAAAAAAATCAGCAGTATTGCCAGCAATACACTGCTGCCACCGACACTGATGGTCAGCGTCGCCATTTTGTCTTTATAGCGACGCCATGTGGGCATATACGCAGGAATGTGGGTGGACAAATTAGACAAAAGTCAGGTTTCCGCGATAGAGGTTAATATTCACAGTATCCAAAATACCACGGAGGCCCTTTTTCGGGCCTCCTTAATATAGTAAGTGCTGAAACTTACAGTGATAGTTCAGTGTTCATACGTTCGACAACTGAAGCAGGAAGAGGAATATAGCCGTCCTTCTTCACCACGGCCTGGCCTTGTCTGGAAAATATAAGCTTTATAAACTCACGTTCCAGAGGTGCCAGCGACTTATTTGGCGCTTTATTCACATAAATATACAGGAAGCGTGATAGTGGATAACTACCGTTCACTGCATTTTTAGGTGTAGCTTCCACAGCCTCCCCACCGGGCTTTTTGCTGAGAGGAACAGCTCGTACGCTGGCCGTTTTGTAGCCGATACCAGAATAACCTATGCCGTTAATGGAGGTGGAAACAGACTGTACTACCGATGCAGAACCAGGTTGCTCATTAACGGTATTTTTATAATCGCCCTTGCACAGTGCTTTTTTCTTGAAATAGCCATAGGTTCCAGAAACCGAATTCCTGCCAAATATCTGGATATCACGAGCCTGCCATGCGCCCTCAAGGCCCAATTGCCCCCAACGGGCAACATCGTCAGCAGCACCACATTTTCGGGTTGAAGAGAATATGGCATCCACATCGGCAATGCTCATTCCCTTTATAGGGTTGTCTTTATGTACGTATACTGCCAGCGCATCAATGGCAACAGGGATTGCGGTAGGCTTATATCCATGGCGTGTTTCAAAAGCCTCAATTTCTTTATCTTTCATTTTTCGGCTCATCGGGCCCAAATTTGAAGTGGATTCGGTAAGCGCAGGAGGTGCGGTTGATGACCCCGCCGCCTGTACCTGGATAGTAACGTTGGGGTAGGCCCGCTTGAACTCTTCAGCCCACAAGGTCATCAGGTTGGCCAAGGTATCCGAACCAACACTGGACAGCTTGCCCGAGACACCACTGGCAACTTGGTAATCCACCAGTTCAGCCTGTGCGGTCCAGCCTGCTTGCGCGGTGCTCACAGCGACCGCGGCGGCGGCTGTTTTAAAAAACGAGGAAATCTTCATATGTGCTCCAATGTGTCCATGTAGTCGACGTGCCTACAATAATTGGAAAATATGACAGATTAATGACAGCTTATGCGCAGGGCGTAAAAACCAGGATAAATTTGCTGCCCAGCCCGACGACACTCTCTATGCGCAGTTCGGCGTTATGGCCGGCTGCTACATGCTTGACAATCGCGAGGCCCAAGCCGGTACCGCCGGTGGCCGAGGAGCGGCTGTCATCGACACGATAGAAGCGCTCAGTCAGCCTGGGCAGGTGAGAAGACTCTATACCGACACCCTGGTCAACTACCGACAGCAGGTAGTTATCACCCTCTTGTTTCCAGCCTATACGCACAGCCGCATCATCCGGGCTGTACTTCAAGGCATTTTGAACGAGATTAGACACTGCACTGTACAGCTCCCTGTGATCACCCTTTACTTTATATTGTGTATCGATGTCGAGTTCAATGTTGCGACCGGGATAGCTACCTAGTAACTCCACTCGTAACTCCTGCAACAAACTGGTGATGTCGACCTGCTCGGTTTTCTCCTCACGCTCAACATTCTCCAGACGTGACAGCCACAGCAGATCCTTTAACAAGCTCTCCATGCGCAGAGCTTGTTGCTCCATTTGTTTCAGCGGTTTCACAAATCGAGAATCGATGGCATCCCCCGCAGACAGCATAGTACCCAGATAACCGCTGATCACTGTCAGGGGAGTACGTAGCTCGTGAGATACATTGCCAACGAAATCTCTTCTCATGTGCTCCAGACGATTTATTTCCGTCACGTCCCGAATAAACATCAGACGGTCGCCCTCACCAAAACAGGTAATTTCAATTCTTAAGAAAAGTGCCGGTTCGCTGTTTGTCTCCAGCTGTAGTGGTACGGTGTAGTCTTCGGCCAGAAAGTAACGATGAAATTCTGGAGCCCGAAACAAATTCAAGATGCCCTGCCCCTTGTCCTCGGGGTAACGCAAACCCAACAAATCTTCAGTGGCGACATTACACCACTCAATCGCCCCCGTGCTGTCAAGCATCACTGCGCCATCGCGCATAGAGGCGAAGGAGTCGCGCAGATAATCCACGGTAAACTGCAAACGGGTATGTACTTCCAGATTTTGCCGCTGAATAGTATATATCTGGTCAAACACGTCGCCCCATATACCAATACTCTCGGGGGGGTCGACCTCTGGCGCTCTCAACCAGGCCTGTATTCGCCGCAGCTGCAGTAGCCAGTACACTTGCAATACAATAAGAGTGACGGCGACAAACACCAGCGGCATGCCGGCAAGCCACCCGGTCAGAGCAGCCAGTAGCAAGAGCAATAACACACGTCGTGCCTCACTCGCCCAACTCACTGTTTTTTTCACGAGTTTGCCACACCATCAGCACAAAAGAGGTACCCTGCCCCGCGCACCGTTTGAACGGCATTTCTGTAATCGAGGTTCTTTGTTTTTAAAGCCAGGCGCAGCCGCCGAATGTGAACATCTACCGTGCGCTCTTCGAGGTAGACATTTGCCCCCCACACCAGGTCGAGCAGCTGGGCTCTACTGTAAGCGCGGTCAGGGTGAGACATGAAGAAACGCAGCAACTTGAATTCTGTCGGCCCCATGGAAACAGCTTCGCCTCCCAGGGATACTCGATGACTGTCTATATCGAGCTGCAAGTCGACACTCTGCAACAGGCTGCCGTCCTGCCCCAGTGTTGCTCTGCGCAGCAATGCCTTAATTCTGGCGAGTAATTCCCGGGGAGCGAAAGGTTTTGTGATGTAGTCATCGGCGCCAACCTCCAAACCCTGGACTATATTGTCCTCTGCCGTGCGGGCAGTCAACATAATGACAGGTATGTCCCGGGTGGTATCGTCTCGTTTTAAGCGCCGCAGTAACTCTATGCCACTACCACCGGGTAGCATCCAGTCGAGCAACACGATATCGGGACGCTCATCAACGACCAGGCAGTGCGCATCGTGGATGTTCTCCGCCTCCAGAGCGCAGTACCCCGCCATTTCCAGCGCCAGGCGAAGCATGTCCCTGATGGCCGACTCATCGTCAACGATGAGTACCGTAGACTGCGCCATGTCTCAGTTATCGAAGCGCCGCATTAATGTTTTTCAGCAGGCGATTACCTGGACACAAGTCATCCTCGGACAATTCGTTCAGGGGGCGCTGGGACGTTTCCATCAGCTCGTGCAATTCCTGTGAATTTTTATCGAGGTAAATAAGCCCGGTGAGAATATTGCCCTTTGCCCGATGCTCATCCAGCACCCGCATCGCAGAAACGCGATTGAAAGGATCCAGGTGCTGTGCCGTTTTATGCAAGCGGATAACAGAGCCATCGTGCATGGTGACCTCATGCGTACTGCCTGCGGGGTAGCGCGTTTTTATTTCATCCCGCATGGGCACGAAATCGACGGTACCGGTGGCCTCGGCATGATCCCGAAAAGACTCGTAGCTCTTGGTAGACTCAGGGTTATTATTAAAAGTTACACAGGGCGAGACCACGTCGATGAGAGCAAAACCCCGATGGGTCATCGCGGCCTTTATCAATGGAATTAACTGGTCTTTGTCCCCGGAAAAACTCCGTGCTACAAAAGTGGCGCCCAGTTGCAATGCCAGGCTCGCCAGGTCGATACCGGCGAACAGCGACGGCTCGCCCTTTTTACTGGCCGAGCCCTGGTCAGCGGTGGCAGAATCCTGCCCCTTGGTGAGCCCGTAACAGCCATTATTCATGACAATATAAACCATATTCAAGTTGCGCCTTACCACATGAGTAAACTGCCCCATACCTATGGATGCGGTATCACCATCACCGGATATCCCTAGATACAGCAGGTCGCGATTAGCCATTGCCGCACCGGTGACAACCGATGGCATTCTGCCATGTACGGAGTTAAAGCCATGTGACTTACCCAGAAAGTAGGCCGGTGATTTGGAGGAGCAACCTATACCGGACAGTTTGGCAATTTTGTGCGGCGGTATCGACAGTTCGTGACAGGCCCTAATAATCGATCCACTGATTGAATCGTGTCCACAGCCGGCACACAGCGTAGACAGTGAACCCTCGTAGTCAGCTTTGGTAAAGCCCAGTTCGTTGAGCGCAAGATCCGGATGGCGAAATTTTGGCTTTTGATAGCTCATGCTTTTTCTCCCGTGCCGCTTGCACGCTTTTCAGGGTGCAGGGGGGTCACATTATTACCTGGAAGTAACTGCAGTATTTGCTTGCGGATATTGCGCGCACTGATAGGCGTGCCATCAAAGCACAGTACAGACTTCAGTTTGTCGGGGCCCAATTCAAACTCGGCCATCAGCAGTGTTCGCAACTGGGCATCCCTATTTTGTTCAATAACAAAAACGCGCTCGTGCTGATCGATGAAGTCTTCGACTTCCTTATTGAATGGAAATGCCTTCACCCGCATGGCATCGAGGTTTATACCTTCCTCTGCCAGATAATCCAGAGCCTCGCGTGATGATTCTTCACTGGTGCCAAAATACAAAACCGCTGTGTCGGTCTCCTTACCACAGAGTATAATCTCCGGGCGGGGCACATAGTCTTTTATTGTCTCCCATTTGGCCATCAAGCGAAGCATGTTTTCTTCATACTCTTCACCTTTCTCGGTATAGACCGCCATTTCATCCCTGGAACTGCCCCGAGTGAAAAATGCACCCTTGCTGGGGTGGGTGCCCGGGTAGGTTCTATAGCAAATGGCGTCGCCGTCCACATCCATGTAACGACCAAACTTTTCCATCTTGTCCAGGTCGTCGGCACTCAGCACCTTGCCTCGGTCGTACTCTTTGTCGTCATCCCACTCCAGGGGTTCGGACATATTATCGTTCATGCCCAGGTCCAGGTCTGTCAAAAGCAGTATGGGTGTCTGCAGTCGGTCGGCAAGATCAAAAGACTGCGCACCCATGTCAAAGCACTCCCTGGGTGTGGAGGGAAATAGCAGCACATGTTTGGTGTCGCCGTGGGACGCATAGGCGGCGGATAAAATATCTGACTGCTGGGTACGCGTGGGCATACCGGTGGATGGCCCAGCGCGTTGCACGTCAAAAAGAACTGTGGGAATCTCTGCAAAGTAAGCAAGCCCTAAAAACTCACTCATCAATGACAGGCCGGGCCCGCTGGTAGCGGTAAAAGACCTCGCGCCGTTCCAGCTGGCCCCTATCACCATACCAATTGCAGACAACTCATCTTCTGCCTGGACAATGGCGTAGTTTTTACGCCCGGTACCCGGATCAATTCGCACGCGCTTGGCGTATTTTTCAAATGCTTCAATCACTGAAGTGGATGGCGTAATAGGATACCAGGCAACTACCGATGCACCGCCGTAGACTGCGCCCAGGCCCAGTGCCGTATTACCGTCGATCAAGATTTTATTACCCACTTTGTTCGATGCTTTCACCCGAATGCCAATGGGGCAATCGAAATGTTCTTGCGCATATTTATGGCCCAGCTCCAGCGCATGAATATTGGGTAAAATGAGTTTTTCCTTACCCTTGAACTGGTCGGCCACCAAAGCCGTTAGCACAGCAAAATCCATATCCAGCAGAGCTGCCAGGGCACCGACATAGATAACGTTTTTAAATAATTGGCGCTGCCGTGGATCTTTATACTGTTCGTTGCAGATGCGCGTCAGGGGCAAACCCATGATAGTGACATCGTTGCGAATCAGGCGCAGATCCAGGGGCTTGGTGCTGTCGTAGATAAAATACCCACCGGGTTCGAGTTCCTGAATATCCTGCGGCATACTCTGGGGGTTGACGGACAGTACGATATCGACACCGCCACGACGACCCAGGTAGCCTTTTTCGCTAACCCGCACTTCATACCATGTGGGCAGGCCCTGGATATTTGAGGGAAATATATTCTTGGGACAAACCGGCAAACCCATCCGAAACAGGGCCTTGGCAAACAGTTTGTTGGCACTGGCCGAACCGGTACCGTTTACATTGGCAAACTTGATAACAAAATCATTTACCGATTGCAGAGGTTTCACTCGTGCTGTCATGCTTGCTGCCCCGCTTTAGCTATATTGTACATAAATTGCTGCATATCCCAGGCTGCGGTGGGGCAGCGTTCGGCGCACAAACCACAGTGCAGGCAGACATCTTCATCTTTCACCATGACCCGCTTGGTAGGTAACACACGCGACACATAGAGACCCTGGTCTAAATTTTTCGCGGGTGCAGAGAGGTTTTTTCGCAGCGTGCCCGCCTTGCCATTGGCCGTAAATGTAATACAGTCTGTGGGACAGATATCGACACAGGCATCACATTCTATACAGCGCGCCTCCTCAAAGACGGTTTGCACGTCACAGTTAAGACAACGCTCCGCCTCCTTGTAACCGGTGGATTCATCGAAACCGAGTTCAACTTCCAGCATCCGGTCTTTCAGCGTTTTTTCAAGTGGCGCCAGAGGCACAATGTGGCGCTTATCATTGGCAACAGCATTGTCATAGATCCACTCATGAACACCCATCTTCTGGCTCACCAGATTAGTAAAGGGGGGCGGGCGAGTATCGACAGATTTCCCGTTGCAAAAAAGATCAATAGAGACAGCTGCCTGATGACCATGAGCCACCGCCGTAATAATATTTTCGGGACCAAAGGCCGCATCACCGCCGAAGAAAACCCTTTTGTTAGTAGACTGGAAAGTGACTTTGTCGACTTTTGGCATATCCCATCGCCCGAATTCTATGCCAATATCGCGTTCAATCCAGGGAAAAGCGTTGTCCTGCCCTATGGCCATAAGGACCACATCTGCCTCCATGAACACCCAGTCTTCGCCGGTTGGAATCAGGCTGCGCTTGCCTTTCTCATCATATTCTGCCGTTACTTTTTCGAACATCATACCCTTGAGTTTGCCGTCTTCAACGACGTATTCCTTGGGAACATGGTTGTCAAAAATAGGGATGCCCTCGTGCATGGCATCTTCTTTTTCCCAGGGCGAGGCCTTCATATCCTCAAAGGGGCTACGCACCACTACCCGCACCTCTTCACCACCCATGCGGCGCGAGGTGCGGCAACAATCCATGGCGGTGTTACCGCCACCGAGCACCAACACCTTCTTCGCTATGGAGTCGGTATGCTCGAAGGCAACGCTGGCCAACCAGTCTATGCCCAGGTGAACCTTGTCACCCGCTTCCTCCCGCCCAGGTAGTGCCAGCCCCCTGCCCCGCGGTGCACCGGTACCGACAAAAATGGCGTCGTAGTCCTTATCCAGAATCTCCTTGAGGCTTTCAACTTCGATATCAAAAGTGCTGGTAATCCCCATGTCCAGAATAAGCTCCACCTCCTCGTTGAGCACACCAGCGGGCAGACGGAAAGAGGGAATCTGGCTGCGCATCATGCCGCCCGCAGCGAATTGATTATCATAGAGGTCAATACTGTAACCCAGTGGCGCAAGATCTCTGGCTACAGTAAGTGATGCGGGACCCGCACCAATAAGTGCAATTTTCTTGCCGTTTTTCTGACTGGGAATTGTCGGAAGAAATTCGCTGATATCGCCTTTGTTATCTGCCGCTACACGCTTCAAACGGCATATGGCTACTGGCTCCTCTTCTACCCGCACACGCCTGCAGGCCGGTTCACAGGGGCGGTCACAAGTTCGCCCGAGGATGCCGGGAAACACATTGGACTGCCAATTGACCATATAGGCGTCGGTGTAACGCCCCGCGGCGATCAGTCGAATGTACTCGGGCACCGGCGTATGCGCCGGGCAGGCATACTGGCAATCAACGACTTTATGGAAATACTCGGGGTTTTTTATATCAGTAGGTTTCACAGTGCCGTTCCATTACATAAGTGAAGAGAATTATAGAGTAATTGTGGCATAAGCAGGTATGCTTTTCACCCGCTCAAAAGATTATTTATGATCACTATTGCAGACCAGGGCCGCTAAAACCAACCGAAGAACCAGCCGTCCTCTTTCAGCTCTTCCTCACAAGCCAACAACTGTTTTCGGTAGGATGCCGCTCTCCTTTGCACCTTGTGAGCAACATCAACCAGCCACTGCTTCTTGCGGTAGGTGGCCCGATTATACCCGCCGTGACCCTCATGGTAAGCCAGATATAATCTATAGGTGTCGGTCTTGGCGATACCACTGCGTTTGTAGGACTGGTGGTTATACCAGCCAATAAAATCTATTGCATCGCCGAAATCGTCACGATCTGCCCCGTAGCGCCCGGCACTGCGCTTGTACCCGTCCCAGGTAGAGTCCAGTGCCTGGCTGTAGCCGTAGGCATTAGAGGGGCGCGGACCGGGAATAAAACCAAATATTTTTTTGCGCGGGGGCTTGGCCTTTGCCTTGAACTTCGACTCCTGATGCATCATCGCCATCATCACGGATATGGGGCTACCCCACTCATTTCTTGAGTCTCTCGCGTCGTTGTACCAGCCCTTTTTCTCTTGGAAAATCGAGCAAACATTGTTCACATCAGAGGGCGGTGAGGTCGTGCATCCGGCGATGAAAGATAGCAGAGCGCTGGCAAAAACCAGCGTTACACGGCGCTTGAAAACAACCCTCATTCAAGAACCCCCCACTGCCGCAACAAGGTAAGAAAAGTCTGCTCATCAATGATCTTGATATCCAGGCCCTCGGCTTTTGATAATTTTGAACCCGCACCCGGCCCTGCGACAACACATGATGTTCTGGCAGACACACTGCCGGCAACTTTAGCCCCCAGACTCTGTAAATAGGCCTTGGCCTCGCTGCGACCCAAGTTCTCCAGTTTTCCAGTAACCACCCAGGTTTCACCGTCCAGCGGCAGTGCACTGGCAGGGGTCACTTCGAGATCGGGCCAGTACACCCCGGCGCTGCGCAGTGCCACCACCACCGCCATGCTGGTGGCAGAGGTAAAAAATTGCTGCAGGTGGTCAGCCACAATCGGACCCACATCGTCCACAGCCAATAATTGTTTTCCCGTGGCCTGCGCCAAGGTCTCCCAGCGACCAAAATGCCTGGCCAGGCTCAGTGCCGTAGCCTCCCCCACTTCACGAATACCAAGTGCGTATATAAACCGGGGCAAGGTGGTAGTCTTGCTTTTCTCCAGGGCCGCCAGGAGATTGTCCACTGATTTTTGCGCCATGCGCTCCAGTGCCAACAACTGCTCCGCTTGTAGGTTGTACAGAGAGGCGGCATTTACTACCAACCCCTCATCGACCAGTTGATCAACCAGCTTACTACCCAGGCCATCCACGTCCATGGCGCGCCGGGATACGAAATGTTTGACCGCAGCTTTTTGCTGTGCGCCGCAGACCAGCCCGCCCATGCAGCGCAAGGTGGCTTCGTTGGCTTCGCGTTCCACCACTGAGCCACACACAGGGCAAACCTGCGGAAAGGTCACGGCACGAGTGTTATCCGGGCGCCTGCCCAGCACCACCGAAACAACTTGGGGAATCACATCTCCAGCGCGGCGCACAATAACCGTATCGCCGATTCTTACACCCAGGCGCGCCACCTCATCACTGTTGTGCAAAGTGGCATTACTCACCGTCACACCGCCGACAAAAACAGGCGCCAGTCTCGCCACGGGAGTGATGGCGCCGGTTCGCCCAACCTGGAACTCAACATCCACTACGGTTGTCATTTCCTCCTGGGCCGGAAACTTTCTGGCGATGGCCCACCGCGGTGCGCGGGAGACAAAGCCCAGCCGTTTTTGCAAGGCCAGTTCATTGACCTTGAAAACAATACCGTCGATGTCGTAGGGAAGCCCGTCTCTGCGTTGTGCCAGAGATTCGTAGTAGGCATCACAAGCATCGATGCCCGAGACAATATCGGACTGCGCGTTGATACGCAGCCCCCAGGTCTGCAATAACTGCAACACCTCAGAGTGCCTGGCGGGGAGTTCACCGCCCTCTACCAGGCCGACATTGTAGCAGCACATCTCCAACTGTCGGTTCGCGGTAATTCGAGAATCCAGTTGTCGCAGACTACCCGCCGCTGCATTACGGGGGTTCACAAATGTCTTCTCGCCGCGCTCCCGCGCCAGTTCATTGAGTCGATCAAAACCCGCCTTGGGCAAATATATTTCACCACGCACCTCCAGGACCTTTGGGTAACCCGAGCCCCGCAAGCGCAGTGGAATAGATTGTATGGTGCGCACGTTCTGGCTGATGTCTTCACCGCTGCGGCCATCTCCACGGGTCGCACCGCGCTGGAGAATTCCATCGCGGTATAGCAAGCTGACGGCGATACCGTCAAGTTTTGGCTCACAGGCAAACTCCAGCTGTTCTTGGCTTCCCCCCAGGCGATCCAGTAAACGCCGGTTAAACTCCAGCATTTCACTATTGTCAAAGGCATTGTCCAGAGACAGCATGGGCACTTTGTGTGTGACCTGCTTAAAGTGATCCAGTGGCGTCGCCCCCACGCGTTGTGTGGGCGAATCGGGGCGTAATAAATTGGGGTGTGCGGACTCTAATTGCTGTAACTGGCGCAGGCAACGATCGTACTCAGCATCTGGCACAGAGGGAGCATCCAGTACGTAGTACTGGTAATTGTAGCTTTCAAGCTGTTCGCGCAACGACTCTACTTTCTGCACGATGTTACGACTCGCCATAGTACTGCGCTCTTAGCGCTCTGCCTGGGTTAGCATCCTGCGCTCAAGATCGCGTATTTTCTGACGAGCATGCTCCAGGGTCTGGTTTGTCATTGCACTACGGCTTTCGTCCAGCACATCACCCTCCAGATTTCGCGCCACAGTCTGGGCCGTTTCCAGCATATAGTCGAAGGCCTGCATCATATCCTGGGGGCCTGGCAAGGTCAGGAAAAAAACCAGTCCGGGCGTATTCATGTCAGACATATCGTCCAAATTAAATACACCGGGCTGCATCATATTGGCCACGCTAAATTGTATGGGCCCCAACCCGGCTTCGCGTTCATGCCGGTGAAAAAAGCTCATATCGCCAAAACGCAGATCGCAGGCCAGCAGGATATGCAGAATATCTTCCCCGTTAAACCCTGTGGGGCTGCGGGCTACCACATTCAACATAAACACTTCGGGGTCGAGTTGTCGGGGAAGACGCGGGGGCTCTGGCGTATCGCCTTCAGGTTCGTCCGGCGCAGGAGCATCCTCTGTATCGAGGCCATCAAGCCAGTCGATGTTTTCTGGTTCCTGACCGGCGTTCATTCCCGTTACCAGCTCGACCTCTGTAACTTCAGGGGCTGGCTGTACAACTTCAGCTTGAGCAGGTTCGATTTCATCGGCTACTTCCTCACTGACCGGCGCAGCCACCTCATCGCTGCGGCCTACCACCCGGGCACCGCCATTGGGTAACTCTTTGAGCCAGGCGAGATCTACTTCCCTGGCAACCTCTCTGTCTTCCGGCTCGGTGAGTTTAACCCGCACCGATGCATTGCGTTCTTTGCGCACCCTCCGGTAGGCATCCAGCAGTACTACAAATATCAGCAGCACCCCCGCAATAACCATCCAGTCTCTAATTGTTAGTTGCGCTAATTCCATCACTGCGACCGATTACCCTCAGCTGTACGCATGCATTGCTCGTTTTTTACCATCAGATTGCGGCAAGTTCAGCCGCTTCTTCCACATCAACGGTGACCAACCTGGACACCCCGGGTTCGTTCATGGTGACACCCATAAGCTGGTCAGCCATTTCCATGGTGATTTTGTTGTGCGTGATGAAAATAAACTGCACTCTGTCGGACATCTCTTTAACCATTCGTGCATATCGAGCCACGTTGGCATCATCCAGGGGCGCATCGACCTCATCCAGCATGCAAAATGGAGCCGGATTTAACTCAAAGATAGAGAAAACCAGGGCGATGGCCGTCAGGGCTTTCTCTCCACCGGACAGCAGGTGAATGGTGCTGTTTTTCTTTCCGGGTGGCCGCGCCATAATAGTGATGCCGGTATCGAGCAAGTCGTCTCCAGTCATTTCCAGGTAGGCGCTTCCGCCGCCAAACACACGTGGAAATAAGTCCTGCAGGCCACTGTTTACTTTATCGAACGTATCCCGGAAACGGCTGCGAGTTTCTTTGTCAATTTTACGAATCGCCGATGCCAGTGTCTCCAGTGCAGACTCAAGATCTTCGCTCTGGACATCAAGATAGTTTTTACGCTCCGATTGCAGTGTGTATTCGTCAATAGCTGCCAGGTTGATTGGCCCCAGCCGTGAAATGCGCTTTGCCACGCGCTCCAAACTGAGCTGCCATTCATTTTCACTCGCATCCTCAGGCAATGTCTGTAGCACATCCTCCAGCTGATACTCGCTTTGGGTTAACTGCAGACCGACATTTTCGCGTTGCACCTTCAAACCCTGGTTACTCAGGCGCTCTTTTTCAAGTTCTGCACGCGCTGACTGTGCCCGGTGCTCAATAGCGGCCCTGCGTTGTTCTGCCTCGCGCAGTTGCTGCTCCACCTCGGCGACCAACTCGCGCTTTTCGCTCAGCTCGCTCTCGGCGAGCAAACGTTGCTCCAGTTGCTGCTCCAACTCCACCTGCAAATCATCAATGGGGTTGTCGTTTTCACTGAGGCTTGCCTGCAAGCTGTCCTGGCGCTCTGTCAGTTGCAAAACCTGGCCGGCGGTACGGTCGATAGACTCGCGCATGGCATTGCGCTGTGCCTGCAGGGATTGATCACGCATGGCGAGCTGATGGGAGGCGTCTTTGTCGTGGCGTGCTTTTTGTCGTGAGCTGTCGAGGGTATTTCGGGTCTGGTCGCGCTGCGACAGCAAGCTCTCGCGCTGCTGGGAATCTGCATCCATTTCTTCGATAGCCCCGGAGAGAATTTGCCTGGCCTCGGCCATAGACTCCTGCTCGTGCCGGAACTGCGCCCGGGACTCGTCTATTTCAACATTGACACGCTCCCTGCGGGCGTTGATCTGTTCGAGCTTGGCCTGATGCGCCGACAACTCGGCACTGACCTGGGCGTGCTGACGGGTAGCAGACTGCAACTCTCTTTGACATTGCTGGCCCTGCTCTTCCAGCTCGCGCTGCTGCTCCTGGTTTTGTTGCAGCTGCTGCTGGATGTGCTCGGCTTTCAATTCTTTTTCTGTCAACTCCAGGGCCAGCTCTTCCAGCTCCTGTTTGCGATGAATGGCCCCACCCTGCTCGTCGCCAAGCCGGGTAACCCGCAACCAGTTAGCACCCAGCCACACGCCCTCAGGCGTAATAACCGATTCGTGCAGCGACAGGGATGAGCGCATCTGCATCGCCTGGGCCAGATCGTTGGCCACACGCACACCTGCCAGCAAGCCATTGGACATACCGGCGCTGCTAACCTTGGAGGACAGTGAATCAGGTGTTAGACCGGCATCGCCCGACAGGGCCTCGACCAGCGCTAACTGCCCCTGCTCCAGGGTATCCAGCATATGACCGAGTTCGCCAATATTATCAACACACACCGCTTGCAGATAATCACCAAGAACAGTTTCAACCGCCAGCTGCCAGCCATCCTCAACGTCCATCTGTTCCAGCAGCCGGGGCTTATCGGCGACCTGCTGTGACTCCAGCCACTCAGATACGCCAGCGGCACTGTCACCCAGGGCCGCCTGCTGCAAGGCCTCCAGGGAGGCCTGCCTGCCGTGTAACTGCTGAACACTGGAGCGCACCTCGTTCAAGGTGGCAGACAAGGTACCGACCTGCTCCCGGGCGCCCAGCAGCTCTTCCACAAGCGTGTCACCGCGCAGCTCGTACTCCGCCATGGTCAATTCAATCTCGGCGGCCTGCTCTCCCAGCTCTGCTATTTCGGAATCTGCAGGCCCGCTAGCCAGGCCCTGCTTCTCCTCATCCAGCTGTTGCGTTCTGTTTTGTATGCGATGTAAGGCCTGCTCCAGGTGCTGTATGCGCGACTGCTGCACTTCGGCCTGCTGTCGCGGCTCTGCGGCATGCTGGTTAAACTCATCCCATTGGTGCTGCCAACTGTTCATCGCCTCTTCAGCGTTGGACAGTGCCTCACTGGATTCCAGTTCAACTTCCGTCAGTAACTCCAGCTCCGGGCTGAGATCGACCAGCTCGGTTTCCCAGCGTTGCAGTTTGCTTTTGTCATCCCCAAGATGACTTTCAGCCTGGGACAAGTTCTCCCGGGTCTGGGATAAGTCTTCATTCAGCTGTCGGCCGCGCTCCTGCTGATGCTTGATGGTCTGTTCGATTCGCGTGACTTCTGAACCGAGAGTATAATAGGTGGCCTGGGCTTTATTAAAGGCGTCGGTCCGGTCGGTGTGCTCTACCCTGTGCTGCTCAATAGCTGTTTCTACGCTTTGATGTTCAGCGTGAACACTTTCCAGTTTGACCTCGGCCTCCCCAATGGCTCGAGTGATGGCGGTAATTTTCTGGTCCAATACACGGCACTGCTGTGCGAGTAGCTGGGCTTTTAACTCGCGCTCCTCCTCCTTGAACTGGCTGTACTTCTCCGCAGCCTGCGCCTGGCGCTGCAGGTGCTGCAGTTGTCTTTCCAGTTCATCGCGAATATCGATTAAACGCTCCAGGTTTTCCCGGGTTCTGCGCATCCGACTTTCGGTTTCCTTGCGCCGCTCCTTGTACTTGGAAATACCCGCAGCTTCCTCGATGAAGATGCGCAATTCCTCCGGTTTGGATTCAATTAACCGGGTAATCATACCCTGCTCGATAATCGCGTAGCTGCGCGGGCCCAGGCCGGTACCCAGGAAGATATCGGTAATGTCTCGCCTGCGACAGCGTGTGCGGTTGAGGTAGTATTCGGACTGCCCCTCGCGACTCACCAGCCGTTTAATGGATATTTCGGCGTAACCGGCGTACTCACCGCCAATTTTTCCATCGCTGTTGTCAAATATCAGCTCGATGGTGGCCTGACCCACCGGCTGCCGATTGACCGAGCCATTGAAAATGACGTCGGTCATCGACTCGCCACGCAAGTTCTTGGCGGAACTTTCGCCCATAACCCAGCGCACGGCGTCGATAACATTGGACTTGCCACAGCCATTTGGCCCGACAACCGCGCACATATTGCTAGGGAAATTTACCGACGTGGGGTCAACGAAAGACTTGAAACCTGCAAGCTTAATAGATTTTAGTCGCATATAACTTTAAGTACTTTATATAAGTTACTGTTTATTATCATTTTATTCCGGTTATTATCTCTTCTGTACTAGTCGTTCGCCGAAAACCGGAACACAAGATATAGTGTATAGCGTTTAATCGAACAACACTATCGCTGTGGTGGATATTCGCTGA
>JAUVBI010000107.1 GCA_030591305.1 Pseudomonadota bacterium | reverse complement strand
GGGCAGCAAAAACCTGTCATCACCGCGCATATCCGAGGTTGCAATACTGGTCAGGCCAGACCACAACATACAGTTGTGGCTGAGCATGACACCCTTGGGGTGGCCGGTGGTTCCGGAGGTATACATGATGAACAACAGTTCATCATCCCAGGCACCTACCGGTGGTTCTGATTCGGAGGCCTTTGCTACCGACTCATCATAATCGCTGGCGTATTCTGCGAGAGGTGATTTATCGTCGATGGCATTAACGCGCACATAATACTCAACGGCTACCGCATCGTTATCCTGTAACCGCGAAATAACCTCATCGAAGTCGGCATCATAAATCAACGCCATCGCACCGGAGTCATCCAGGATATAGCTGATTTCATTGGCTACCAGACGCCAGTTTACCGGCACCAGAATAGCACCTATTTTTGCGACTGCGAAATATGTCTCAACAAACTCAATGCCATTTTTAAGCAGCACGGCCACTCGATCACCGGGTTTAACACCCTGCGCCAGAAGCATATTAGCGGTGCGATTACTTCGCTGATTCAACTGTTCAAAAGTAAAACGTCTGCCCCGCTCCACCTCAACAAAAGCCTCTGCATGAGTGGTAATATCTGCACGCTTCGACAATAAAAGACCAATATTGTTCTTCATAATAGCTTCCATCCAGTACATGGGGTTTCACGGCGCCCCCCTTCTATAGACATTAAACTTGTAGCGCCGCGACACCTATAGTCTCATCACTGGCCAGTAGTTTCCCCAACTTTGTAATCTGCACGCTGCGTCCACCCAACATCATTCCCAAATGCTTTGCCCACAGGAAGAAGCGATGAATGGGGAATTCCAAATCTGAGCCTATGCCACCGTGCAAATGCTGAGTACGATAGACGATACGGTGGCCCGCATCCACTGTCCACCATTTGGCACAGCGAACCTCGGCCCGCGCATCCAGTTCATTGGTCAATCGATACAGGGCCAGCCAATATGTCGAGCGAATGGCCTCCACGTCAATAAAGGCATCTGCCGCCTGCATGGCGACTGCTTGAAATGAACCTATGGGCGCGCCGAACTGCTTGCGTTCGCAAGTAAACTCAGCAGTGCGCTTCAATGCCTCCTCTGTTACACCTACCTGCAGTGCACAAATTGCAATCTCGGCACGCAGTTCCAGCCATGCCAACACCTCAACACCCTTACCCACCTCACCCAGCACCGCCCCGGCGCCCAGCTCAACACTGTCCAGGTTCAGGCTGCCCTCATTCATGCCCAGTGAACTGCTTTGCCCTTCAATGCTGACACCCACTATATCGGTATCGACAATAAATACCGTCTGTACCCCATCACAACACGCGGGAACGATGATCGCATTGGCAACCACACTGTCCGGCACACAGGCCAGGGCACCGTTAAGTGTCCACATGTCCCCAGTTTTAACCGCTGTCACCTGCCCTCCTATGGCTTCGCTCATACCCATTTCGGCTATCGCAGCAGTCAGCTTCAACTCACCTGCGGCCAGCGGAGCCAGATATTTATGCTTTTGTTCCACCGTGCCGAATTCGCTTACCGGCAACACCCCCAGCACCAGGCTGGAATACAAGGGTATCGGTGAAATGCGTCGCCCCTGCTCTTCCAGTATCAGGCAAAGCTCGGTAAATCCAAGCCCGGTCCCGCCAAAGTCCTCACCAATAGTAATGCCCAGCAAACCCTGCTCGGCAAGTGTGGGCCACAATGCATCGTCGTAGACGTCATCATTTTTATCGAATTTCAGCAGAAATTCATCGGTAGTGCGATCACTGAATATCTGGTTTGCCAGATTCCGGATTGCGATTTGTTCTTCGCTAAATGAAAAATCCATGATGTACCTGCTATGTTAACGGTGACGGGGCATATTCAGGCCAAAATTAGCCACAATGCCCCGCTGTAATTCGTTGATACCGCCGCCAAAGGTATTGATCTGGCAGCGACGGTATTCGTGTTCCAGGTCGCCCAGTAATACGGCGGCTGTAGAACCTGCGCGAATCAGGGTACTGGGACCTATGGCCTCCATTAGCAGTCTGCATATTTCGATCAGACCCTCAGTAGAAAAAACCTTGAGCGCTGAAGCCAGGGCCGGGTTCATATTGCCCTTATCCATATCCCAGGCCATACGCGCATTCATGACTCGCATTGCCTCCAGCCTGGCCAGCGCCTCAGCCATATTGGCCTGTATCCAGGACTCGTCTATGGGGCGCTTGCCCTTGTTGTGTGCCTGTGTGCTTGCAGTTCTGGCCCAGACCAATGCGCGATCAAACAACTTCCAGCCATGTATTCCCCAGGCTGCCAGGCCCACCCGTTCATGATTGAGTTGCGACATGATCAGGCCCCAACCCTTGTCGGGCTCACCAATCAAGTTGGACTTGGGCACGCGAACATTCTCGTAATAACTGATATTGGTACGCACGCCACCCACGGTGTGAATGGGCGCATAGGAGAAACCCTCCGACTTTGTATCTACCACAATCATGCTAATGCCCTTGTGGCGTGTGTCCGGGGTGGTTCTGACAGCCAGCCACACATAGTCCGCCGCCTCTGCTGAGGAGGTAAACACCTTGGTACCATTGATAATGTAATAATTCGAGTCGGCAGGATCGGTCACTGCACTTGTCGTCATAGCAGCCAGATCGGTGCCCGCATCAGATTCTGAGTAGCCGATACAAAAATGTGTTTCGCCAGCGGCAATCCCGGGCAAAAACTTTTTCTTCACCTCCTCAGTGCCATAGTCAATTAGCGCGGGGCCCACCGTATTAAGAGTAACAAAAGGAACGGGGGCACCCGCCAACAAAGCCTCTTCAAAAAATATCAGCTGCTCAGTGGTTGTCGCACCCTGCCCGCCGTACTCTTTCGGCCAACCCAGCGCCAACCAGCCATCCTTACCCATCTGCCGAATTAAGCTCTTATAAAGATCGCCTCCCTCGTTGCCGCGCAGCAACTCATGGTATTCCGGCTTGATCAGCTTCGAGAAATACTCCCGGAGCGTTTTGCGCAGCACTTTTTGCTCCTCGGTATAGTCGATAATCATTTGCGCACCTGTGTCCTTGAAAAAATAAGCTTTAAGTAGAAATCACGCATTGCACACGCAACAGGGATCATATAATATTGAATTTGAATTCAATTTCAAGAATAATTCATCAAATGTACGAATTATTTTTACCGTGGTTCAAGGTAACCACAAAAATCAGGTACAAAAAGAGTCTGTAATGGCCAAGGCAGCAGCCAACAAAACCAACACCAGTGGCAAGGGCAACAGTCCCAAGGGTGAAGTGGCCCGTGCCAAGCTGAAAGCCGCGGCATTGCGGGTTATGGCGGACGTGGGCTATCACCGGATGCGTATTAGCGATGTCACCCAAAAGGCGGGCGTGGCCCAGGGGCTGTTCTACCACTACTACAACGACTTGAAGTCCCTGACGACAGAAGTACTGGAGGACTTCGTGTCCCACTCCCTGCGCGTTGAGGATATCGAAAAAAACGTCCCTAAAGGTGACTGGTACGAGCGCATCCTGGCTCACAACCGATTAATCGTACAAGCCTATGCCCAGCGGCCCGGAATAATGCGGTGTCTGTTGCAATTGGCCGACGAGGACGAACAGTTTTCCCAGATGCTACGGCGAAACTTTATTCATCAATTGGGTTGGCTAACTCACCAGATGCCTAAATTATTTCCCGCTGCAGAAATGTCAGATCAGCAAGCCATGATGGTCGCCTATACCCTGGCGGGAACAGGCGAGACCATATTGCGTGATTACTACATCAGCGGCGAGGGTGTATTGACGCGAGAGAAACTCACTGTGGATGAAATGGCCGAATTGATAAGCGTGATGATTTACCGGGGCCTGTTCCTGAAAAATCCACCTATAGAAAAATTGCGCTACACCACCAATTTGCAACACATGAAGAAAACTTAACCGTGCATTTCGCTTCACGTTGCGCTTACTTAATCACTATTGCCAGAGAACCAGGACAGCCAAATGAATCCCGAAGAAACACACGCCTTTGAGCAAAAAATTTATGCCTTTGTCGGCCGTGAAAATGGGCCGCCAAAAAAAGGGCACGACATTGTTAACGAAGCCATGATTCACCATTGGGTTGAAATAACAGGTGATGAATCTCCCGTCTACACCGACCCAGAGGCCGCAAAAAATAGCAGCAAGGGAGGTATTATTGCGCCCCCCTCCATGTTGCAGATCTGGAACATGGAGGGTTACTCCATGGCCGGTAATTTTGTACAGGACGTACAGCGCGACTTACACAATGTATTTGATGAACACGGTTATACCGGCGTTCTGGGAACCAACACCACAACCGAATTTTTTCGGGACTTGAAACCGAGGGATGAAGTTACCGCTCATACCATCATCGACGGTATCTCTGAACAAAAGGCGACAGCCAGAGGCATAGGCTACTTCATCGAAACCGTTACCCGCTTTACCGACCAGAACGGCGAGAAAGTGGGAAAGCAGATTTTTCGTGTCTTGAAATTTGCCCCCACAGAAGGCAGCGATTCGGCCGACGCCGATGCAACAGGTGACGACTTACCCACCGTGCCAACCCGAATTTTATCGCCGCGCGGGCAAGACAACGGCTGGTGGTGGAATGCGGTTGACGAGGGGAAGCTGCTTATCCAACGCTGTAAAAGCTGCCAAACATTGCGCCACCCGCCCCGCCCCATGTGCGGTAAATGCCAGTCCATTGAATGGGATTCCATCGAGTCGAGTATGGAGGGAGAAATCTTCAGTTTCACCACCCTGCACTACCCGAAAGTTCCGGGCTACAGCTACCCGCTGTGTTGCGCAGTCATCAGCCTGAGCGAAGGCACCCGGATTGTGGCAAATATCATCGGCATTGACTATGAAGACGTAAGCATTGGAATGAAGGTTAAAGGAAAAATCGAACAGGTGGATGAGAAAACCATACTTCCTCAATTCTATCCGACCGTGGGAGAACAATAGATAATGACTACTTTACGCTTTGAAAGTGTT
Organism: Pseudomonadota bacterium; assembly: GCA_030591305.1. The sequence continues at coordinate 4,945 of JAUVBI010000107.1, read as the reverse complement.
AGCGTCGGCGACAAACTGCCCACCAGAGAAATACCGATTACATCCAGCTTGATTGTGGGCGGCGCCATCGTTTCCAGGGACTTCACCACCGTACACCACGATAAAAAAGCCGCCCAGAAGACCGGCCTGCCCGATATTTTTATGAATATTATCACCAGCAATGGATTAATGAGCAGCTACATCACCAACTGGGCGGGACCGGACTCAACAACTAAAAAAATCGATTTAAAACTGGGGAGCCCCAATCTTCCCGGGTTCATCATGACCATAAGCGGCGAAGTTAAAGCCAAAGACGAGAAGCTGGGTACCGTAGACATTGAAGTGACTGGCGAAAATAACGTATGGGGCATGCATATGCAGGGCACCGTTAAAGTACAGCTGCCTAAAGGGGCGCTATCATGAACACCAGCATAAAAGATAAAGCCGCAATTGTCGGCGTTGCCAATACCGATTTCTCCAAAAATTCAGGGCGCTCTGAACTGCAGCTTGCCTCAGAAGCCGTTGCCGCCGCGCTGGATGATGCGGGCCTGAAACCCAGTGATGTTGACGGCATAACCACATTCACCATGGACACCAGTGACGAGATCGAAGTAGCACGAGCGGTGGGAATCGGCGATTTAAATTTTTACTCCAGGGTACCTCACGGCGGCGGCGCTGCCACCGGCTTGATTCATCAGGCTGTAATGGCCATAGCCTCCGGCATGGCTGAAACGGTAGTCTGCTACCGCTCGCTAAACGGCCGTTCCGGCCACCGTTTCTCAGGGGGCGTGTCCGGCGCCATTACCACACCTGACGCGATTCACTGGGGCTGGTATATGCCCTACGGCCTGCTGACCCCCGCCTCCTGGGTGGCCATGTTCACCCAGCGTTATATGCACCTTACCAACTGCACGAAAGACTCCCTGTTCGAAGTTGCCTATACCATGCGCCAATACGCGGCGACAAACCCGGCTGCCCTGTTCTATCAGAAACCTTTCGAACGAGCCGAATATGACGCACAGAAGAAAATTGTCGATCCCTTTCAGTTATACGATTGCTGCCTGGAATCTGACGGCGCATCGGCAGTTGTCATTACCACCACGGAGCGAGCCAAAGATCTCAGGCAACCAGGCGTCGTGGTAAAAGGTGTGGCGCAATGTGCCGCAGCCGACATGGAAGTAATGACCAGCTTCTATAGAGACGAGATTGCAGCCATTCCCTCCATGGATATTGCTGCGAAAGATGCCTACGCTCAGTGTGGCCTCACTGCCGATGACATCGACGCAGCTGTTATTTATGATGCCTTCTCTCCCATCGTATTGTGGCAACTCGAAAGCTGGGGTTTCTGCAAGCACGGTGAAGCCCATGACTTTGTTCTGGACGGCTCCCTGCGCCAGAATGGTCGCCTGCCCACTAACACCCACGGTGGCCAGCTATCAGAGGCTTACATACATGGCGTAAATGGCATCGTCGAAGCCACCAGGTTGGTGCGTGGCACTTCGGTGAACCAGCCGAACAAAACCATCAATCACGCCCTGGTGACAGCGGGTGTTGGTGTGCCTACCGGCGGGGCACTGCTGGGCAGCATGGATACTCTATAAAAGAGTATCCTCCAGCCGGATATGTATAAGTAATTCAGGCAAAGAATATTACCTGAGGCCGCTTAGTTGCCTTTGAACTCTGGTTTACGCTTCTCGAGAAAGGCGGCAATGCCCTCTTTGCCGTCATTACTTGCCGCCATGCCCGCTATGCCCTCTGTTTCCATCTGCATCTGGGATTCCAGACTATTCTGCAAGCTGGCATTCAGCAGTTTCTTGATCTGCCCATAGGCCAGGGTGGGGCCTTTGGCTAGTCTGGCAGCCTGCGCCGTAGCCGTTGCCAACACCTCTTCATCTTCCACTACCTGGTTAACCAGGCCCCATTGCTCCGCTTCCTTTGCATTGAGTACACGATTGGTAATCATCAACTCGCGCGCCCTCCTCACACCCACCAGACGAGGCAAGTAGTAGGTGGAAGATCCATCGGGAGACAGGCCTGCGCCCGTATACGCAAGAGTGAATTTGGCTGACTGGGCAGTGATGGCAAAATCACCCATAATCGCCAGGCTAAAACCCGCCCCCGCAGCAGTACCGTTGATAGCCGTGATTAAGGGTGCATCCATGGCGGCAAAGGTAGCTATCGCGCTGTGCAGATAGGCAGTAATTTCCCGCAGGCCATTGCTAACCTTTTCTCCCATGCCCGCGAAGCTGGCCAGATCACCACCGGCGCAGAACATCTTGCCACTGCCGGTCAAAACTACCGCCCGCACATTGGGATCGCCGTTGGCCACAATAGCAGCCTGCAATAACTCATGGGCCATGGGAATATTCAGGCAGTTGGCTGCCCCGGGCCGGTTTAGTGTAATTTGGGCAACGCCATTTTCGACCTGGTATAGCAGTGTGGTGAAATCTGTCATGATTTTTGTCCGGTATGTGCACAGTGCGGTTATAGTACAGGCAAATGCAGGCTGGTATCAGCCTTTCAGCTGTTCGGTAAATTTAGTTTTGATGAAAGGGTAGCGCAGTAGAGATAGTTATTCCTGCAAAGCCGCAACAACCTGCGCTGCCAGGCTGTCATCCGCGGGGTCTTCCGGCATGGGAAAGGTAATGCGCTGGGCCAGACCTGCGTAGCGCTCCCGAAGGACCTGGGCGATAACATCATAACTTCCCCTGGGAACAAATTTATCCAGCATCTCATCGGTGATAATTCTGGGCATGTCCTGCCAATTCGCCGCACGGGTCAGTTCCAGCAACTGCTGGCCCTTGTCTCCCCAGCCAAACAATTCAAGGCTGGGCCAGTAGGCCGGTGTTGAGTAGAGAAAACCCAGTAGATTACGCTGTTTTTCCCACTGTGCAGCTACAGCGCACTCATCTTTCCCGGTGGCAGTGAGTGGCCCCAGTACCAACTTGAAGCCACTGCCCTCATGGCCACCCAGTTCAAAGCCAGCCTGTAGACGCGGCAGGCATACCTCGCGTATATACTCCGGTGGCGAGTTGGTAGGATGGGTGATCATTCCGTCGGCCACCCGCCCCACCATTTTAGTCATGGCGGGGCCGACTGCCCCGCACAGGATAGGAATATCGGGGTGGTTAATGGGGCCCGGGTTGAAGAAGGACTGCAATTTGGTAAAGGAATAGTGCTCCCCTTCAAATTGCAGCCGCTCGCCGCTCTGGAAACTGTTAAATATAGCCCGCAGAGACTGCACATATTCACGCATTTGCGGTACGGGAGAATCCCACCGGGCAGAGTATCGCTGTTCTATATTAGGCTTTATTTGCGTGCCCAGGCCGAGCTCAAAGCGGCCAGCAGACATTTTCTGCAAATCCCAACTGGCCACAGCGACCGTCATAGGGCTGCGTGGAAAAGCCACCAGCACAGCGGTACCCACAATCAGGTTTTTCGTGGCATTGAGGGCCATTGCAGACAGGAGCAAACCATCGTGAATCGCATCGGGAACCTGCAAGCCGTCAAAACCCATGGCCTCCGCCCTTTCCGCATGTGCTGCAATTTTCCCCGGGCCCATATCTTCTGGCGTGGACGCAAATACTTGAAACACGGCTTGACCCCCTAAAATCTCAACACGTAAACTACCTCTATCTTACCTCATTCGGACACCATGCCCTCAGGAAACAAGCTATGAATACAGCATTACTGGATAAGCGCGCGGGATTCGCCATTATCACACTCAACCGGCCCGACAACATGAATGCCCTGTCGCAGGAACTACGCAGCGACCTCACCGAGGCCTTTGTCCGCTGCGAAGCAGACGAGGATATACGCGTCGTTATACTCACCGGTAGGGGCAAGGCATTCTGTGCTGGATTAGACCTGAAAGAACTGAGCACACAAAACTCCGATACGTCTCAAGAAATTGGCAACGAGGTGATGCGAGCCATGGCTACATTTCAGGGGCCCATCATCGCGGCCGTCAATGGCCATGCAGTGACAGGCGGGTTTGAGTTGGCCCTGGCCTGTGACGTTCTCATCGCCTCTGAGAATGCACGCTTTGCCGACACCCATGCACGTGTCGGCATCTTGCCCGGCTGGGGTTTAAGCCAAAAACTACCGCGCATGATAGGCCTGTCACGGGCTAAGGAAATTTCATTTACCGGCACACCGGTGTTCGCCCAACAGGCCCTGGACTGGGGCTTGGTTAATCATGTTGTTCCGGCGGAAGAGTTGCTTTCGCGGGCGATAAGCATGGCAGAAGAGATGTGTAACTGTGTGCCGCAGCTATTGGTGCAATACAAGTCACTGATAGACGAGGGTTATTCCATGCCCTATAAAGAAGCACTGGCCTGGGAGGAGAAACAGTCCATTATGTCAGCAAGCCAGATATTATCCAACACCATCGCCGAGCGCCGGGAGGCCGTGATGACTCAGGGACGAAGCGAGAGTAAAGAAAAACCCTAGCGACTCTAGCTCACAAATAAGCCCAGCGCCTGCGCCGGTGCCAGGTCGGGAAACACCGTGGAAAAATCTGTTTCGCCAAACCGCTTAGCCAGTAATTCTGCCAATACAATGCGATAGTCTGTTGTAATATCCAGGTCGCCACTGAACACCAGCTTGTTGGGCGCCAGACCGGGCCAATCGCCGTAAACCTGCCCACCTAAGACACCGCCGCCCAAAGCCAACATAAAACTGCCGTAACCGTGATCAAAGCCTGCAGAGGAATTTTCATAGGCGCGGCGACCGAACTCTGACATGGTAATAACCGTAATACGGCTCATGTCATCACCCATATCCGTGGCAAAAGCATCCAGTGTATCGCTAAGCTGCGTTAAAATAGCGGGCAGCACGTCGGCTTCATTGTCGTGGTGATCCCAGCCATGAATTGCCAATGAAGCGGTTTTAAGGCCCAGGTTGGCCCGTATCAGCTGTCCCAGTTCACGAAAATGTTGACCAAATTCTGTTTCCGGGTAATTGG
>JAUVBI010000053.1 GCA_030591305.1 Pseudomonadota bacterium | reverse complement strand
TATCCGCTCCGTCCAGTGCCGCCTGCACCATTAAACCGTTCGACCATAAACCGTTGGCCATCAGGGAGGTGCTCACCATACCGCCCTCGCCGGTGTTTTGACGCCGATAAAGTGCCGTCACAATCGCGCCATACAAGCTGCATGCGGCCATTTGGTCGCCCATTCCGGGAACGCTGATGGCAGGAGGCGTGTCCTTTGATGACCGCACCGAGTCCATCAAACCGGAGCGGGCCCACCAGGCTGTGGCATCGTAGCCAGTGTTGCCCGACTCCGGCCCCTCCTCGCCATAGGGTGTCAGCGAGGCGTAGATAGCTTTGGGATTTACCGCACGAATGTCCTCGTAGCGCAGCTTCAGCGTCTCGCGCACCGGCAGCGGGTAATTGGTGATAAATACATCTGCCCGGGCAATCATGTTATCGAGTAGCGCCCTGCCTTCACTTTGCTTCAGGTCGATCGCAAGGCTTTCCTTGCTGCGGTTGATCACTGTCCACGGAAAGTTACTTTCGCTCGTGGGTAACCCCGGCATATGCTTGAACAATCTATAGCCGTCCCCGCCCGGCGGCTCTATTTTTATGACCCGCGCGCCAAAATCTGCCAGTATCGTGCCGGCTGCGGGGCCAGCGATAAAACTGGCACAATCGATAACGAGAAGATCGCTGAACAGCTGCTTTGACATAGTCGTCGTCCTCTGGATTGATGAAAAGCTATCCGGGTGCTCAGGGAGAACTCACCCCACCCCACCCCAGGCCCGGGGCATTTGCATATTCAGGCGCTCCAGGCCGCCGTTAACACCAAGAATATCTCCGGTCACGTAACTCGCCGCCGGTGAACACAAATACAAAGCGCCCATGGCGACATCTTCCACTTCTCCCAAACGCGCCATGGGGGTCAGGTCAACCATAGTCTGTTCGATTTCTTCGGTGAGCACGGTGTTGAGCGCATCGGTTTTGGTGGAGCCAACGGCAATGGCATTCACTCGCACTTTGGGCGCGTATTCCTGGGCCAGCTCCCGGGTCAGAAACGTCAGGCCGGCTTTGGCCGTACCATAGGCCGAAAAGCAGGGAGCCGGGCGCTGTCCGGCAACCGAGGAAATATTTAAAATCACCCCGCTTCCGGCCGAATCCACCATTAGGGGCGCGCAGATGCGAGACATCTCGAATGCGGTGCTAACGTTGAACCGGAAAGCCTCTTCGAACTGTTTGGCCGATGTTTGGGCAACGGGCCTGGGGGGAAAGCCCCCGACATTGTTTACCAGTATATCGATGCGGCCAAACTCGGCCATCGCCCTGTCGGCCAGATTTTGCAGTTGCTCAAACTCCAGTACATCGGTGGGGACGACAAGCGCCCGGCTACCCCTGTCGGTTACTTCGCGTGCCACCGCGCGCAAATCACTCTCGGTTCGAGCCGCCAGCACAATATCGGCTCCCGCCTCGGCAAAAACCCGCGCTATCTCTGCACCAATTCCTTTTCCGGCACCGGTGATCACCGCCACCTTGCCGTTCAATTCAAACTTTTCAAGAACCGACATGTCATTTTCCCGCTGTTGTTTCCACTGTACTTGGGCACAAAGAGATTACCTTACCACTCCACCCGGGATAAAGCCTGTTATGCTGCCCCGCACAAGTGAGGCGTGAGCAATTAGCCGTTTATGATTGATATACGTATGTGGGGCCAGGCCCTCTACAAAATTCCCAGACTCAATGCCAGCCAGTGGCAGGCCCTTGATCCCATTGCAAAATGGCTGATTGCAATACGCGCATCAGTGCTGTTTATGACATTCACTGCTGCCGCGCTGGGTGGTTTGATGGCGTGGCGGGCAGATCAGTTTTCGTGGCAGCCCTGGTGGGTTGCCACACTGGGCTTATTATTTGCACACGCCACCAATAACCTTCTCAATGATCTGACAGATTCACGGCGCGGTATCGACAAGAATAACTACTATCGCAATCAGTACGGTGTCCACGTACTGGAAGATGGCTTAATGACAATTCGCCAGTTCTGGACCTATCTCGGCATCACCGGGGGCATCGCCCTGTTACTGGGAGCCTGGCTGGTCTGGGAGCGCAGCGGCCTAACCCTGAACCTTATGCTGGCCGGCATGTTCTTCGTGCTGCTTTACACCTGGCCATTAAAATACTACGGCATGGGCGAGCCAGCTGTGCTGCTGGTGTGGGGGCCATTAATGGTAGGTGGCACATTTTATGTGGTTGCGGGCCACTGGAGCTGGGACGTGTGCTGGCTCAGCCTGGTATTTGCCCTGGGACCCACCAGCGTGATCTTCGGCAAGCATATCGACAAACTCGCCGAAGACCGTGAAAAAGGGGTGCATAGCATGCCGGTCATTCTCGGGGAGAGCCTGTCCCGCAAGCTCGTCATTGGGCTTTTGGCTGGCCAGTACCTGCTCAGCGCCGTTCTGGTGATAAACGGTAGCTATGGCTGGCCGCTACTGTTGGTATTTGTCGGCGCAGCAAAACTGGCAAAAACCCTGAAGTTCTTTCTGCAAGCCAAACCCCGGGATAAGCCCCCAACATACCCGGCTGATATATGGCCCCTATGGTTCTCTGCTATCGCATTCAGCCATACACGCACATTCACCGGGCTATTTTTAACCGGCGTGATAGCCGACACCTTATTATATTAAGTGCCGGAAATTGCCCATCTAAAAAAATGCGGAACACCTGCCCCATGCTTGGAATTTGGGCACTATCTCCGTATATTGGCGCCACTATGAAGTACAACGGTAATAACACCCAGCGCCCTCCATCGCGTATCGGCATATTGGTCACCAATTTGGGCACACCGGACGCGCCCGAGACAGGGGCCTTACGCCGCTACCTGAAACAGTTTTTATCAGACCCCCGAATCGTGGAATTACCCCGCCTGCTGTGGTGGCTCATCCTGCACGGCGTGATACTGGTTATTCGCCCCAAGCGCTCGGCCGCCAACTATAGAAAGATCTGGACAGCGGACGGCTCGCCGCTACTTGTCCACACCCGGAATTTAGCCAATGGGCTGGCAGAGAAACTGCAGCAGCGCTTTGGAAAAGACCTGATTATCGACTTTGCCATGCGCTATGGCTCACCCGCCATCGAGGATGTACTGGAACGCCAGTTACAACAAGGTGTAACAAAACTTCTGGTGCTGCCACTGTACCCACAGTACAGCTGTACCACCACCGGTTCGACCTTTGACGCACTGGCAGCCGACTTTAGCCGGCGCCGTACGCTGCCCGAACTCAGATTTCTCAATAGCTACTATAATCACCCTGCATTTATTCTCGCCCTGGCCAATAAAATCAGGGGGCACTGGCAACACTCTGGCAGGGCCGATAAACTCATTTTCTCCTATCATGGCGAACCGAAGCGCTATGTCGATGCCGGCGACCCCTATCAACGCGAGTGCGAGGAAACCACCAGGCTGGTCGCCCAGGCGCTTAGCCTGGAAGAGTCACAGTTTATGACGGCCTACCAGTCACGCTTTGGCCGGGAGGAGTGGTTGCGCCCCTATCTGGATGAAACCCTGACGTCACTCCCCGGACAAGGTATTACGTCTGTACAGATAATTTGCCCGGGGTTTGCGGTGGACTGCCTGGAGACACTGGATGAAATTGCCCTGGAGAACCGCGATTATTTTTTGCAGGCGGGAGGTGAGCGCTACGAATATATTCCCTGCCTGAATAGCAATGACGAACACATTGCAGCTCTTGCCACCGTAATATCTGAACAATTGTCTGGCTGGATTACCGCAAACGATACACCCTGAGGAGAAAATAAATGGCCTATTTTAAACATTTTGGAATTGTCCTGGCTGCAATGATCTTGATTTTCAGTGTTGGCTGCAGCGCAGAGATTGAAACGCCTCCGGCCGATGCGGTTTGGATAGATACGCGCACTGCCGAGGAGTTTGCCGAGGGGCATCTGGAGCAAGCCGCCCTGATTCCCTATGACGTCATTGTCGAGGGAGTGGCAGCCCTGCCACTGTCAAAGGATACACCTATCTACTTGTACTGCCGCTCCGGCAACCGGGCCGGTAAAGCGAAGTTGGCTCTGGAGGCACAAAATTACACCAATGTGACTAATGTGGGTGGCCTGGAAGATGCCCGCTCGCTAGCCAGCCAACCCAGGTAGCGCTTACAACCAGCGCCGCACCCGGGTGTAATATCCGGGAAATTCCTGCGGAAATATCTCGCGCAGCATGTCTTCTTCCGGGCGGATAAAGCGCAGCTCGATAATCACCATAAAAACAGGCGTCACTAACAGCGCCCAGGCCGCCCCCACCGTTATACCGCAGCCCAGTAAGATAGCCGCCATACCCAGGTACATAGGGTTGCGGGTCAGGCGGTAAATCCCTGTGGTAACCAGTGCACTGACATTCTTGAATGGAATGAGATCTGTGCCCGCCTCCTTGAACAGTCCACCGGCAAGCAGTAACAACACCAGACCCAGAAAAATAATGACGCTACCCAGCACCTGGAAGCCGCCGCTGGTAAACCGAAATCCGGGCAGCAATTCGTTCAGGCCAAAAATACTGACCAGCCCGAAGACCAGCCAGATTGGCGGATAAATTATACGCTTGACCATGGGGAGTGCTCCGTAATGACAGCGGTGGATACGTGGGCATTGTCTGGCTCAATACCGCCAATGGCGTAAGCCAATACGATACCGAGCAAAAATGCCACTGTCAGCTTCATCCTGTCGTGAGAATGAAACTGTACCTCGGGGAGTAAATCACTGAGGGCGATGCAGATAAATGCCCCCGCGGAGAAGGCCAGGGCAACGCCGACGGCGTAATCGCGTCCATCACCAAGAAAATCCACGCCAAAAAAGAACAGCAGGGCGCCCAGAGGACACATCAGTGCAAAAAGAACATTGGCTGTCATACGGGAAGATGAACTCCAGCCCCCGGCACTCATCACTGCGGTAATCGACATGGCGTCCAGCGGCTTGTGCAGCAAAATTGCCAGAAAGACCCCCACACCCAGCAGGCCGCTCACCTGCCCCTGACCGGACTCCCCCAAAATCACTGCGCCCAGCGCCACGCCATCGATAATGGTATGTAAACCCAGCCCCAGGGCAATGCCCACCCAACTAAGTTGATGACTGGCGGGCTTGTCATTGTGATGCTGTTGATCGCACTCATGGCTGTGCTCCCCATCACTGAAATCATGCTGGTGAAAATGAAACATACGCAGTAAAAGAAGCATCACTATCAGGCCTATCATCAGCCACCAGACCGACACATCTGCCGCCGCCGGGCCACCTACCCAGGCTATGCTGTGTGGCAACAGGTGATAAAACGCAACCCCCAGCATCAATCCCGACACAAAACTCATCACCACCTGTGTTCGGGTGTGGGTCATTCGTATCCAATTGGGTAACAGACCTCCCATCAACGAGAAGAAGGCGATTGCGGCACAATAGGATACAAGTAGCGCTGTGGGTGAAGCCGTCATATACCCTGTCTTGGTTTTTGGTTCAAGGGCGGTAATTATTTCACAGACAGCCACCGAAGTAATGGTTTCCCCTGGGTTAAAACACTAATAGGGCGGTGGTTCAGCTAGCCAAATGCTCCATGGCAGGCCCCATAGTGAGGTGAACATGACATGGCTTGTATTATGCATATTTTAACCGTAGCATGGCGCCCAGCCACGTAGAGCGGTAATAATATTCTGCAAAGAGGAAACACAATGAAAACCCTGAGCACTACCTTTTTTTCCACACTCTTTATGATGATGTCGTCAGTGGTCTATGCGGGTTTTCCTACCCCAAATGCTGGCGCGATGGTCACCTTTGGTACACCGGTAGCCGGCGCCGCAACTGTAGTACCCGTCCCCGCGCTCAGCAGTGGCCTGCTGATTGGCCTGGGCCTGTTACTACTGGTGATCGGTGTTCGGGTACTCAAGCAGCACAACACATTGCACCGGCCACTGGTTTTTGCATTAATGAGCGCCGGGCTGGCCATTGGTGGCCTGGGTGTGGAACGCGTAATCGCCACATCGGTCATCTATATCGGCGTTGAGAACGACATATGCAGCAACGGTACCACCACCGTGGATATGTCTGATGTAGATCAGGGCAACCGCGGCTCCCTGGCGAACTTCTGTGAATCAAAAGTATTGACCATCATCAGCTATGACTTGCCGTGCCCGGAGAACGAGTGGGTGATAGCAAATGGTGACACAAACACAGAGATACAGCCTCAGACAGAAGTCACGCTAAACCGCTGCCCCAACCCTCAAGAGGGATAACTACCTCCCCGGCGGGAGTTCACAACACGGTCGTCCTAAGGGGCGGTCACTGTTGATGTACCTCTCGCCGGGATCAACAACAACTGGTCAACACGTCCATCCCTGGGACTGCGCAGATACTCTAGCCCCAACTCCATGGTTTCCTGCTCGGCGTACGGACGCTGTCTGGCCGTGCCTAGCAGGTAGTCAAACCAGGGTACCAGGCTGCCGTAATTACTGTTGGTGAAGTGCGGCTGTGAACAGTGGTGCAAACGGTGGAAATCCGGCGTCAGAATCAGCCAGCGCAAAACCTTTTCCAGCCCCTGCGGAATACGAATATTACTGTGACTGAACACCGTGGCGGCAACCTCAAACAAACGATATGCGGCTACCACCTCCATAGGTGCCCCCAGTATTAAAACCACTGGTCCGGCGATTGGCAGGCCGATTAACGGCTCCAACGGGTGGTGGCGATAACTGGTGGAAATATCCACGTCCACATCACTGTGATGAACAGCATGTATGGGCCAGAGCCAGCTATAATGATGGAAGGCGCGGTGCAGCCAGTAACTGACAAATTGGGTAAGCAGTAAAAAAACAAAGAATATAGTCACCATACTGGCCCCTGACTGTTGCAGCAGGCCGATATTTAACGCCGTGACCTGGCCTGCAAGCCAAAGCAGAAACCAGGTACCCAGTACCACGCTGATATACCAGGTGAGCGCGCTCAAGGTAAAGTTATTCATCCAGCGCCAGACCATATTCTGAGACAGGGCGCGTCGGGGTGCTAGGGCCTCCCAAGCCATGAATACGGCGAAGATAATAGCGGTAAAGGTATAGATCCGGGTGTGGGGTGACTCTACGAGGATCAGGGGATCCATGGGCTACTCCGTGTCTAGCGGAACGCCAGCTTAACGGTGAACGCAGCCCGGTACAACCACAGCCCCTGCCACTCTGACTCTATTTTACTGGCCCGCGAACAGATGTGGAGGGCGCAGCCGCCCCCACAAGCGTACGCGTTCAGCTAACCAGGCGCTGTTGCTTCTCGGCTTCCTGCTCCATCTTTTTGGCAAACTCGCCCATAAGATTTTGCTCGTAGGCCTGGGCCTCCGAGGTATCCAGCGGACGCTCCATGGTAGCCCAGTCTATATCGCCATCGGTGGCCAGGTTTTCATATTCCAAAATACCCAGCTCCTCAAACTTGGGGCGAATATTGTCGGTCAATAAGCCGATGCGCGCCAGGTTGGGAATAACGCGTTGGAATAGCAGGTTGCGGAAGTGTGTCATGACGAAACCATCCAGTACCTGCTTGCGCGCCTCCTCGACATCCCAGCCAAAGTGGCGGAACACATCGGTGGCCACCAGGCGTTCACGCGCTACCACACAGGCCTCATAGGCAAACATGGCACGCTCGTCACGCTCTTCCTCGGTGAGACTTTTGACAAACTCTTCCAGGTAATTCACGCCAAAAGTGACGTGGCGAGCCTCATCGCGAATCACCAGATACACGATATCTTTCAACACAGGATCGGGGGTAGTTTCACGGGTTGTATTGAACGCCGACAAGGCCAGGCCCTCAATCACAATTTGCATGCCGATAAACTTCATATCCCAGCGTTCGTCGGTGAGAATCTTGTCCAGCAGGCTCTTCAGGCTGGTGTTAATGGGGTACATCATACCGATGCGCTGCTGAAGGTATTTGTTGAACACCTCCACGTGGCGCGCCTCATCAAAGGTCTGGGAGGCGGCGTAAAGCTTGGCGTTATAGGTGGGGGCACAAGACACCAATTGTGACGCTACCAACAGAGCACCCTGCTCTCCGTGAAGAAATTGTGACAGGCTCCAGGCATTCATATGCAGCCAGAACTCGGTGCGGGTCTTCTCGTCCATGGCCAGATAGGGAGGGTACTCATGCAGGTTCATCATCTCTGGCTGGCGCTCTTCCTCGGGCCAGGGCCGATCCCAGTCGATATCCATCTCCGGGTCCCAGTTCAACTGCTTGCCCAAATCGTATAACTTCTTGATTCGGTCATCCTGGATGGTGTAGTTCCAGTTATAGGAGCCGTTGAGCGGTGTTTTGAAAATCTCCGCCACATGGTCGACCTGCTCACTGGTCAGAATATCCTCAAGATCGGGGTTTTCCCTGGGGTAATCTGCACCCGCAAATAGCTGAATTTTGCGCGGTGTTTCATCTGTCCACTTAATTTTCATTTAAAAAAGCTCCATGCTATTCATCCAAGCTGGTTACTATGGGTGATTATCTGCAGAGCAACAAGGTAAAGTCTTGTCAAAATAGGGTCATTTGTGGCCAAATAGCACCATGCCATTGAATACCAGCACCCCCGCACAATATATTCTGATTCTCATCGACCTGGTGGGGAGCCAGGGCCATGACAGAGCACAGCTTCTGTCGGGTACCAGCCTGGCCGAAACGGGCATCGCCGGCATTGGCGCCCGGGTAAGTGACAGGGACTTCACCCGCCTGGTGAGAAATGCCTTTGCGCTGACGAAAGATCCGGCCCTGGGGCTGAAATTGGGCCTGCGCCTCAATCTCGGTGCGCACGCTGTGCTGGGGCAGGCCTTTATGGCCTGCCAAAACCTGGCGGAGGTGATGGATATCTTTCTCAAGTATTACCACTTGCTCTCACCCGCCCTGCAAATTGAATTTGAAACGCGGGGCAAGCGTTGTTTTTTAACCACACTCAGTACTCCGGAAGGTACACCTGTGGAATTTGGCTGCGAGTTAATGTACGGCGCAATTCTTAATACCTTAAAGGGGCTGTTGAATGCGCCCGACCTCAAGGTACGGGTGGAGTTTCCCTATCGCGAACCCGGCCACGGCGATCTATACCGCGAAGTCTTTGGTGACGATGTTCACTTTGACTGCCTGTATCAGCGTATTTCCTACGATGAATCATTGATGACCACGGCACTGCCCTCCTCCAACCCGGCCCTACGCACACTGTACGAGCAGGAGTGTGCCAGGCTGTTGGCCGACCTGGAGAAGAATTCCGTGGTGGAACAAAGCTTACAACTGCTGCGTAAACTGGAGGGCCAGTACCCTCAAATGCCACAAATGGCCAGAATGTTAAATTTTAGCGCCAGAACCTATCGACGACGTCTGGAGGAGGAACAACAGTCTTACCAGGGGTTACTGGACCAGGTGCGGGCAGAGCACGCCACGCGCTACCTGCAAAACACCCAGCTCCCCCTGTCCACCATCGCCTATATCGTTGGTTTTAACGACGCCTCCAATTTTCGGCGCGCCTATGCTCGCTGGACCGGCAATACCCCCCGGGATGTGCGCGATGGCAGTTAAGGCTCTGGATGTTTACGTTGGCAAGAGAGCAGCGGCACAACTGGAAAAAAATGGCTGGGCACCGGAGTTGTTCAGTTTGCTGCTGGGTGCCTCCGGTGGACCCAAATGGTTAATCCTCAGTCAGCTGGACCGTGTGCTGTTCGGCGACTTCCTGCAGCGCAGTGATCACGCCTTTTCGGTGATGGGTTCCTCTATTGGCTGCTGGCGACACGCCTGCCTGACGATGGCAGACCCGGTGGCGGCACTGGAGCGATTCGAGACACACTATCTCCTGCAGGACTACAAGACCAGGCCCTCTCCTGGGGAAGTAAGTAAAGCGAGCCTAGCAATCCTCGAGCGGGTACTGGGCGAAAAGGGCGCATCACAGCTTGTCGAGCACCCCAGAATTACCAGCCATATTGTCACAGCCAGGGGCAGAGGCCCGGCGGCATCTTCCTCTGCAGGGATTATGGCATCGGCCATGGGAGCGGCGGCCCTGGGCAATGCCTTCAGTCGGCGGGCCTTGAAATTAGCGTTTCAACGAGTAATTTTCCACACAGGTAAGCTGCCCCGACCACAGCTGTCATTACACGATTTTGACAGTTGCTTCGCCACTCTCGATGCAGACAATGTGGCAGCCGTTCTGCACGCCAGTGGCTCCATTCCTTTCGTACTCACCGGAGAGCGAGATATCCCCCACGCGCCCCCCGGACAATACTGGGATGGCGGCATCATTGACTATCACTTTGACCTGACACAATTTTGTGGGGAGGGCCTGATGCTGTACCCGCATTTCAGCGCCAGCATCACCCCGGGATGGTTCGACAAACACCTGGCGTGGCGAAGAACGACGCTTCAGGCTCTGGATAACCTGGTTCTATTATGCCCCAGTGAAGCGTTTATCGCCGGGCTACCCCTCGGGAAAATTCCAGATCGCAGTGATTTCAACCGCTTTACTTTTGTGGAGAGAACCCACTATTGGCAACAGTGTATAGAGCAAAGCAAGGCACTGGCCCAGGAGTTTTCTGAATTGATACAGGGGGATAACCCGCTGCAGAATGTGACCATTCTCTAGCTGATGTGCTCATCCAGATAACGCTGAATTTCAGCCTTGAGGACAGGCTCAAACATAGATGCTAACAGGCCCATACGCACCGAAATATCGATAAGCCCATCGTGAAAAGACATTCTGCCGTTAACCCCCGCGCCTTTTATCTTGACCATATCACCCTCCCATCGCGTTCGCACACCGTGGTCGCGCTCCAGACTGCTGGCCAAGCCCTCGGCTGCTTCGCGAATATCTTCTTTGGACATGGTATAGGGCTTTGTCAGCCTGATATCAGCCATGGGTTTACTCCTCATTTTTATCGGGCTAGTCTACTCCCTTGCTCATATAATGACGAGCCAACTCCCCATCACTTTACTCAGGCACCAATAAATTCCGAGGCATACCAATTCAACAGGGTTATTTTTTCATCCAGAGGCTTGTCCGACTCAAATTCGTAGACGTTGCGGAAGCCAATAACAACATCGGTTACACCAACCTTCTGCAACGCATCAATGCCCTCCTTGCTGAAGGCGTTGGCACCGGTGGTGAAGACCTTGTAGGGGTGATCGGCCCTATCATATTCATCCCGCAGCTCACTGATACGGGCAATATGGCCCGCCAATTGCTCCATATCCAGACCGGCGCACATCCAGCCATCGGCCCTGGCCGCTCGCTTTAAGGCAACATCAGTATGCCCACCAATTAGAATAGGTGTTGGCTGAGTAGGTGCTGGGCACATCTTGTTGTCGGGCATCTGGTGTATCTCGCCTTGATAGCCAAAAAATTCCCCTGTTTCCAGACCACGCAAAATATCAATCTGTTCATCCAGCCGCTTACCGCGCCTTTTCCAGGGCACCTGGCAAATGGCAAAATCTTCCTCCCAGGGACTGATTCCGACACCAAAATCGAAGCGATTACCTGACAACTGCTGGATACTCTGTACCTGTTTGGCCACAACCGCTGCCTGGCGTACCGCCAGCTTATAAACAAAGGTGGCAAATCGAATTTTCTCGGTCACCGCCGCCATGGCAGCGACAGCGATCAAGCTCTCCAGGAAAGGTACGCTCTCGAGAAATTCCCGACTACCATCTTTGTTATAGGGATATTTGGAGCCAGCTTCCTTTGGATAACAAATGCTGTCGGGAATGGTAATACCGTCAAAACCGGCATCTTCTGCGGCTTTTGCCAAAGGCAGATAGTGGTCTGCATCACACATGCCAACTTGATAACTGAACCTCATGCCCTCTCTCCTGCTCAGGAATTAATGATCATACGGAGAAACCACTGTAGCGCTTATTGGCAGAGTGGTCATAGAAACCATGAAATTTGCGCGCATGGCCTCAAATACTAAACCGCGATTAATTTCCAACGCTATACCGTACAATGGCGATAATGAAATCTTCAACAAAGCCGGGCTCTACCCTGCCATCTGACCTCTCACAGCGCTTTATCTTTGACAATGCAGATATCCGGGGTGAAACGGTCCATCTCGATTGTGCCTTACAGGACATTCTCACGGTTCACCAGTACGCACCCGGGGTCAGCCAACTCATAGGTGAGTTTCTGGTGGCTGCAGTGCTACTCAGCACCACGCTAAAGTTTGAGGGTAAACTCATTTTGCAGGCACGCAGTGAGAGGCAAGTTCCGCTGATTATGGTCGAGTGCACCAATACATTACAGATCCGCGCCATTGTTCGTGGGGCGGAGGGAGCCACCAGCTCCCAATTTGCCCAACTATTGGGCAACGGCCAACTGGCAATCACGGTAGATCCGGCCCAGGGCAAGCGCTACCAGAGCATCGTCCCCCTGGTAGAAGATTCACTGGCACACTCACTGGACGCCTACTTTGTGCAATCAGAGCAGCTGGCCACCCGCTTTTGGCTGGCAGCAGACCAACACCGGGCCGGGGGAATGCTATTACAGCAATTGCCGGCGCAGGAAGAGACCGACACCGCACGGCGTGACCAACAATGGCAGCATGCCTGTGCCCTGGCGGCCACGGTAAAGAAAGACGAGTTACTGGAGCTGAGCGCCGGGCAGCTGCTGCATCGCCTGTATCATGAAAACCCTGTGCGTTTATTCGAGCCGTCACCGGTAGCATTTCAGTGCAGTTGCTCCCGCGAACGTACTCTTAATGCCCTGGCGAGCATTAATCGCGACGAAATCGAAGATATATTGCGTGAACAGGGCAATATCACCATGGATTGCGAGTTCTGCAACCAGCAATATCAATTCAAAAGGGAAGACTTGGCAGAACTATTCACAACACAAATAGCGGAAACAGGGTCCAGAACCCTGCACTAGAGCCACAGTGGTCCGAATTTTTGCCCTATTTGGTTCGCAATGTTCACGTCTTCTGACATAATAACGCCCCCTTGAATACACCAAAACGCAACACTCACAGGACATACAATGAGCTCTGACACTCTAGCTCCTCAGGCATACACCGATCTGGGCACTTCGCAACTGGTAGAGGAGTCCCTCAAACGCGGCGAAGGCATCCTGGCCGATAGCGGCGCACTGCTGGTCACCACCGGCAGACGCACAGGTCGCTCCCCTGCGGACCGTTTTATTGTCAGGGAACCCAGTACAGAGGACGCCATAGACTGGGGTGGCGTTAACCGCCCCTTTGACAGTGACAAGTTTGACGCACTGTGGGCCCGTGTAGAAACCTATATCTCGGAACGAGATCGCTTCGTGGCACACCTGCACGTGGGTGAACACACAGACCACTACCTGCCCCTGAAAGTCACCACTGAAACCGCATGGCAGGGCCTGTTCGGCCACAATATGTTTATTCGACCCGGGCAATACAACACCGGCCGCAAACCTGAGTGGAAAATCATCAATGCAATCGGCTTTGTCTGTGAACCCGAGCGCGACGGTACCAACTCCGACGGTGTGGTACTGATCAACTTCGCCCAGCGCAAAGTACTGCTGGCCGGCATGGGCTATGCCGGTGAAATGAAAAAAGCCATGTTTTCTGTACAAAACTTTCTATTGCCCGAAAAGGACGTTATGTCCATGCACTGCTCGGCAAATGTGGGAGAGGCGGGCGATACCACCTTGTTTTTCGGCCTCTCAGGTACCGGAAAGACCACCCTGTCCGCCGACCCGGACCGCTATTTGATTGGCGACGACGAACACGGCTGGACCAAGGGTTCGGTGTTTAATATAGAGGGCGGCTGCTACGCCAAAACCATCAACCTCAGTCAGAAGAACGAGCCGGTCATCTGGGACGCTATTCGCTTCGGCGCAATTATTGAAAATGTGGTGGTCGACAGCAACCGCACTGCTGATTACTACGATACCAGCCTGACCGAGAACGGGCGCTGCTGCTACCCACTGGAGCACGTTGAGAAGCGCACCGAGACCAACGACGGTGGCGAGCCAAAATGTGTCATCTTTCTCACCTGTGACGTGTCGGGTGTACTTCCTCCCATATCCATACTGTCCAAGGAGGCGGCGGCTTATCATTTCCTGAGCGGCTATACCGCTAAAGTTGGCTCTACCGAGCTGGGCTCAGAGGCAGGCATTAACCCGACATTTTCTGCCTGCTTTGGCGCACCCTTCATGCCCAGGCCCGCCAGTGACTATGCCGAGCTGCTAATGAAGCGCATTGAAGATTTCGACAGCCAGGTTTATCTGGTTAATACCGGTTGGACAGGCGGCTCCGGTTCACCTGGTGGCAGCGGCTCCCGCTTCCCCATCCCGGTCACCCGCGCAGTCGTGGCCGCCGCCCAGAGTGGCGCCCTGCTCGATGTTGAAACCGAGCATCTGGATATCTTAAACCTGGATATCCCAAAATCAATTCCAGGCGTAGACGATAAATACATCAACCCGCGGGAGGGCTGGGCAGACACCGCAGCCTATGACGAGCAAGCGGGCAAGCTGGCCGCCCTGTTCATAGAGAACATCGGCAACTTTGAAGTCTCCGAAGCCATCGTGGCGGCGGGGCCCAAAGCACGATAGCGACACCACAGATAACTGTGCCGGCTCACTGAATAGTGGGTCTTTTTTTACCTTCGAGAAAGAAAACCCCCATAAAAAAATAAAAACCGTCAAAAAAACACCTATTTAGTATGTTTATTCTAGTTTTTCTTTGTAATCTGCACGCAAATCAAGTGAGGAGACTCACACAACGTGAAGCAAATGGAGTTAAACATGGCTACTGAAACAAACGAAGTAAAGAAAACTGTCACTAAAGTTAAAGCTGCCGTCAAGCGTAAGCCCGCTGCAAAGAAGCCTGCTGCTCGCAAAGCTGCACCCAAGAAGGCTACCAGGAAGACTGCCAAGAAGCCTACTAACGACTTCAATGCACGCGCTCAGGAAACTGGCCGCAAGGCATTCTTGGCCAGCCTGGGTTTTTACGGCAAGGCATTCGATCAGGTTCAAGATCAGTTCAGCGATCTGCAGGACCAACTGGAAGCCCGTCGCAAGAAAGCAAACAAGACTTACGCTGACCTTGTGAAGCGTGG
>JAUVBI010000084.1 GCA_030591305.1 Pseudomonadota bacterium | reverse complement strand
ACGACCCTCTGGGTGGCGCCTACCTCGGCCAGGGCAAAACTATGTCTGGCTCAGATGTTGCCTGGGGCACAGCTGTACCGGCAATGGGTCGATCTGTTTATGCGGGGGTTACTCTGAGTTTTTAATAAATGGAGCCCGCACGAAGCGGGCTAATCACTTGTTGCTTTCTGGCCAGGCTAGCTACTTTAGGTTTTCTTCGCAAAAGTCAGTGATGCGGTTGCCGTTGGCTCTTGAGGCGAGACCTGCCATGCAACAGCATCAATATTTATAATCTGCTTACCGCAGCGGATAAGGCGGGCTCTAGTGTGCACGATAGCACTACCCTTGGTGGGTCGCAGGAAGTTTATATTGGCCGATAGCAGAGGGCCGGTTTCAGCGGCAGCAACTTTCAGGGCCTGCAGTTTTCCGGTGAGTTCCAGAATTCCTGTGACAATTCCCCCATGCCAGGCTTGAATCAGTGGATTGCCCACAAACTCGTCCTGCCAGGGTGTCACGCATTCGACATCTGGTTCTACCTTGAGCAATCGCATGTTGTAGTGTGATGCGTAGGGTGAATCTTGCAAATAGCTCAGTAATAATGTATCCACAATAACTTTAATCCCTGGATTTAAAAATTTCAGGTACCAGGCTTGGCCCTGCGCTTCCCAGTTTAAAAACACCCACGGCATTGCATAATAATTTTTCACCACTGATATCCCGGGCATATGCATTTACATAGGCAAAGCCCTGATGTATCTGGTAACACTCTGCATAGATACGCACATCTTCCCCCACAGGCGAGGGATATATATAGTCCAACCTCAGGTTGATCGTTGCAATTGCCTGTGATGTATCCATATTAAGCATGATGACAAACCCGCAGGTGCTGTCGATGGCGGCTGCCAATGCCCCCGGGTGTAAACCCCCGCCAACACAGTGAGCAGAGTGCTTCTCCTGGAACGGCATGATCAATTCGACCTTGCCGTTATCAAGAGATACCAGCTTCATCGACATGTCGCGATGGGCACCCACGCTTTCATTAAAAAACTCATGGAGTTTTTCTAGCTGAGCAATGTCCACCGGTTTCTCCCTATTGACGGTATATTTAATTGCCATTAAACTACTTAACGAACGTTTAGTAAAGAGGGGGAAATGAAGAGTGGCACTGCAAGAAACTCAGGAGCGACTGCTTGATACTGCGGCAGAATTATTTGCAAAGCACGGTTACGCCGGTGTATCCATGCGCGATATTGCCAGTGAGGTTGGTGTTACCCAGGCTGCCATTTATCATCATTTCAGTAACAAGGATGCGCTCTACGTTGCCGCGGTTACCTGGTTATTCGAGAAAAATACACTGGGGGTTGGTGAGCAGATGGCCATGATCACCAACCCCGAGAAACGGCTCGAATTGCTGGTCGGCACCATGCTGAAATCAATAGAGGAAGACCCGCGGTTCAGGCTGATTTATATGCGTGAATTGTTGGAGAATGATGAGCGCAAACTGGCGGCAATTGCCGAGAGTGCTTTTGCCGCATTCTATGAGCCCATAAATCAGTTGATGCTGGAGCTTGCCCCTGACAAAGACGCCCAGCTACTTATTTTTTCCATGGCGGGCATGATCTTTCATCACCTTGAGGCGAGAAAGATTGCTCCCTATCTGCCACATTTTTCTGCCGAAAACTCGGATACAGCATCTTTGGCGAGGCATATTTCCGGCCTGTTTTTATACGGGGTCAAGCAACCATGAAGCAATTTGTATTGTGCGTTTTAGTACTTTCACTATGGGGTTGCACAGATTCCTCGGCACCGAAAGTAATTGAGAAAAAAGCTGAAGCCGGTATCCGGGTTCTCACCATAAGCCCCCGGCGGCAGTCTGTTGAATATGTAATCACGGCACTGGGCAGTATCGAAAGCATTCACCATCCCACAATCTCCGCCGAAACCTCTGGTCAGATTATCAGTATTGAGGTCCGTGAAGGTGACCCGGTTGAGCCACTGCAGTTAATAGGGGCGATAGACAATACACTGCATCAAATAGAGGCTGACAAGGCCACATCAGAACTACAGCGCCAGGAAATATTACTGGACAACCAGCAGCGTGAAGTAAATCGCTTGCTGAAGTTAGCGAAAACTCAGTCTGTGGCCAGGGATCACCTGGAGGATGAGCAGGCCCAGCTGGAGATGTTGACAGTAATGCGCGATGTTGCGAAGAAGCAAAGGCAACGGGCATTGTACCTGGAATCCAAGACCCGAATTCTGGCACCCAGGGCTGGCCTTATTGCAAAGCGACATGTTTCTGTGGGTGACTATGTTACGCCGGGGCAGGCTCTATTTAACCTTGTCTCAATTGATATCCTGCGAGCGCGAATTGCTTTCCCGGAGCACCAGGCCGCCAGTATCTCTGTTGGCAAACAGGTTAGCCTGAGTACACCGGCTGTGCAGGAGGGTATTGCCGTTGGTAAGGTCACCAGTATTAATCCCCAGATTGATCCTCGCAGCAGAGCCATTGATGTCATAGTCGAATTTGCAAACCCCGGTGGCTGGTATCCCGGTGCCAGTGTCGATGCGCGCTTGATCGTAAAGCGAATAGAGGGCGCTCTTCTGATTCCGGCTATTAGCGTGGTGAGGCGTGGTGGCGGTGATGCTGTCTTTGTTGTCGACGGCGAGCATGCCCGCCAGCGCCCAGTTGTTCTGGGTTGGCGGAAAGAGGGCCTGGTAGAAATAGTGAGTGGTCTTGCCGCGCAGGATGAGGTGGTCACCGAGGGGGCAGCCCATATCAGCGATGGCAGCCGACTGACTGTAAGCGGCGAAGAAACTTCCCAGTGAATATCATTGATGTTTTCGTCTACCGTCGCGTGCTGGCCTATATGCTCAGCGCCGCCGTCATTTTATTCGGTCTGATAGGCTTGCGTGATATTGGGCTGGATCGAATGCCCAATGTCGACCCTCCGGTTATAACCGTAACCACGATAAACCCGGGCGCCAGTCCGGAAGTAGTGGACAGCAGTATTACCAGTGTGATCGAAACGGCGGTCAACTCGATTTCTGCTCTTGAGGATGTGCGCTCACAATCGATCCCCGGAGTTTCAGAGGTGCGCATATATTTCGAACTCAGCAAAAATTCCGACGTAGCCTTCAATGAGGTTCAGGCCAAGGTCAACCAGATAATCAACGAGCTTCCCGATGAGGCGGAAACACCTATTGTCGCCAAGGTTGACCCCAATGCCATACCGATTATGTGGATGGTACTGCAGGGTGATCGCCCTCTTGGAGAGCTCAACCGCATTGCAAGGCAGCAAATCAAGAAGGCATTGGAAAATATAAATGGTGTCGGCGAAGTGTTGGTTGGCGGTGGGCGTGAACGCAAAATTCGTGTGGACTTAAATTTGGCGAGATTGTCAGCCCTCGGTATAACGTCCCAGGATGTCATCGCAGCATTTTCCCGTGAACATATACAGATTCCAGGGGGTTTTTTGGTTAGTGGCAAGCTAGAAAAACTGTTGCATCTTGACCTTGAGTACCACTCCATCGAAGACTTGGGGAGGTTGGTCGTAATATGGCGTGACCAGATTCCAGTCAAGTTGGGGGATATTGCCACTATCAAAGATGGGCTATCGGATAAGCGTAGTCTGTCCCGCCTTAATGGAATCGAAGGCGTCGCTATCGGTATTCAGAAGGTGCAGAATGCCAATACAGTCGCAATTGTCACAGAGGTTTACCAGCGTCTGAAGACCGTCGTTCGACCATCTTTACCGCATGGCGTGGAACTGATAGTCGCTACAGATGAAGCTGATATTATACAGGGTACAGTCTCCGCGCTGCAGAACCACGTGATTGAGGGCACGGTACTGGCTGCCCTGGTCGTCCTCTTTTTCTTGTTAAACCTGCCTGCAACCTTGATTGTTGCAACTGCAATTCCTGTCTCCCTTGCGGGGGCTGTAATGGTTATGTATTTTGGTGACTATACATTTAATATCATGACCTTGTCGGGCCTGCTGCTGCTCATCGGCGTTGTGGTAGACGATGCGATTGTAGTTCTGGAGAATATTCACAGCAAGCACGAAGAGGGGAATATGAATGCCGAGGAGGCGGCCAGCACCGGCACCCGTGAAGTACTGTTCCCTGTAATTGCCGCTTCACTTACGCTTGTCTGTATTTTTGCCACCGTTATTTTTATGCCGGGAATGATCGGTATCTTCATGCGCTCATTCGCCGTAGTGGTTGTGGTTGGCGTTCTCGCCTCACTGTTCGTTTCCCTGACCTTGACGCCGGCACTGTGCGCACGCTTTCTGAAACCGAGCCGAAGCGAGAGCCGAGGTTTAACTACAGTTTTACATAGGCTGCACTCGTGGACTGAACGTACATACGAAGTGATATTAGATCGCTGTCTGCGTCGTCGTTGGATGGTGCTGGTCGCGGCGGGTTTGGTGGTGGCAAGCAGCGGGTATTTTGTTGGGCAACTGGGTTCTGAATTTTTCCCGGAGGATGACGAATCACGTTTTCTGATTAACCTGAAAATGCCTCTGGGTTCTTCAGTGGATTACATGGCCTTGAAAATAGAGCGGGTTGAGTCTGTTCTCGCGCATCATGGAGAAATCAGTCACATATTTTCCACCGTTGGCTCGGGGCGTTCTCGCGGTGTTAATGAGGCCACAGTCAATGTGATGTTAAAGCCAAAAGCCCAGCGAGAATTGTCGCAGCGGGAGCTGATGGCCCAGGTGCGCAGTGAGCTATTGGTCATTCCTGGCCTCGAGACTTATATTGCCCTGTTCCCGTTCGTATCTGGCATGAGTCAGGCTCCGCTGGAAGCTTATGTGACCGGTCCCGACCTCTATGAATTGGAGAGGCTTTCGAAATTGGTGCTGCAGCGGCTAAAGGAAGCTGGGGGGATGGGTGATATACGCATGAACTTGCAGTTGGACCGCCCGATGCTGCGCTTTGATATTGATAGAAACCGCGCCAGGTCTCTGGGTATCAGTACGGTAACTATTGGAGATTCTTTGCGAGTGCTGGCCGGTGGTGCAGATATAGCCAAGTACAGCGAACTTCCCGGGGATGGGGAGCGCTATGATATTCGCCTGGCAGCTCAGCGAGAACATATGCGCGATACTGCCGATCTGAAAAATATTTATCTTCGCGCGGCCGACGGAAAACTGGTGCGTCTCGATTCGCTGGTCGAGATCAGCGAGAGCTATGGTCCGGCGGCGGTGGATCGAAAGAATCTCAACTATTCCGCTACATTCCTCGGTACGCCGGATATCTCTCTTGGAGAGTCTGTGGCAATTTTTCGTACCGTCGCCAGGCAGGTACTTCCCCCAGGCTATAGGCTAGAGTTGGGAGGCCAGGCCGATGAGTTAGATAAGTCAAAGGGATACCTGTTGTTTGTGTTTGGCACCGGTCTACTACTTGTCTATATGGTGTTGGCGAGCCAGTTTAATTCCTTTCTCCAGCCGGTGCTGGTTATGTTGGCGCAACCTCTGGCGATTGTAGGCGGATTTTTCTCGCTCTGGCTGGCGGACTATACGCTGAGTATTTACTCAATGATTGGTTTGATTCTGCTCGTGGGCTTGGTGACCAAGAACTCCATCCTTCTGGTAGATTTGATCAATCGCTACCGTGAGCGGGGCATGGATACAGGTACTGCCATTCGGGAGGCCTGCCCGCGGCGTATGCGCCCCGTATTGATGACCTCACTGACGGTTGTCCTTGCCATGATGCCCGCCGCTCTTGGGGTGGGCGTAGGTGCGGGGCAATATGGGCCTCTGGCAGTGGCTGTTATCGGTGGCGTGATCAGCTCAACCTTGTTGACTCTGGTGGTGATACCCGTCGCCTACTCACTGCTGGCGCGCTGGTTGACCGTCCACAAAACCCTGCCACCCGATCAGGTATAGGTTTTCGGAAGCCTGTTCAGGGCTCTGTGTTTGTCGGCACCTGCAGCTTATTAAAATGGCGGCCCAGATAAATGCCCGTGGCGGCCCATGCCACGCAAACTCCCACACCCACAAGGGCTACTGCCCCCAGTCCCAGCCCCAGCCCCTGGGTGAGTGCCGTGAAAGCCCAGGCGTTCATCATGTCGCCACCCCGATAGATGACAATATCGATGACGGGTTTGGCCTTAAACCGCGTTTCCCGGTCTACCGCGGTGAACAACATCTCCCGCGCTGGCCGCGAAATAGCGTAATTCCCCGCGCGCCTGATTATTTGGATAGCGACTACAATACCCACCATGGGGGCGGCGGCAAGGGTCATAAATCCAGCGCCTATTAATATTGGAATGGAGGCCAGGGTGAAGGGCAGACCCATTCGTTTGGCGATACGGCCGGTGGCAAAGGTGGCAATGACAATGGTCAGGCTGTTTACCACCAGGTCCATGCTCGCCCAAATTTGTGAGCGTGTCTCCCGATCGTAATCAGCAAGTATGTTTTTCAATTCGAAATAAACAAAGGAGCTGATGGAGGTATATAACAAGATGAATAGTCCGATGCCCAGCAGGTAGGGGCTTTTCAGGAACTCCGAGAAACCGGCAAAGGGGTTGCCCCCAATTGCACCCTGGCTCTGTGGTGCTAATTCGTCATTGTGCAGGGCCGCTGTTTTCAGGCGTTGTAACAGGCTGATGTTGGGGATGGTCAACATTACTAAAACACTGGCAATCAGCAGCAGTTGATCGGTACCCACATCCTGCACCAGCAGGGCTGCGATAGCGGGACCTATAAGTCCCCCGACGCTGGCCCCGGCTCCAATAAATCCAAACAGGCGAATGGCCTGGGGGCGAGAGTACAGGTCCGCCATAAAACTCCAGAATACCGATATATGGAACAGGCTGAAAATACTGATCCAGACATAGAAGGACTTGTCCAACAGGGTTCTATCACCCAGCGTCTGGGTGCCCACATAAAACAAGGCAAAACTCAGGGCAAAGAACCCGTACACAGAGGGGACTAATCGAGTAAACCTCACCCGGGAAACGGCGGTACCATACAGGGAAACCGCAATCGCGCTGATAAAAAAAGTGAAGGTCCACAGCCAGCTAACTTCCGCATCACTCCAGTCGCTGGCCATGGCGTCGCGTACCGGTCGCAGAATGTAATAGGCGGACATCAGGATGAGAACTAATAAAAAAGAAGACAGGCTTATCTTCACTTCTTCAGCGCGAATATCACAGGCACGCTGTAGGGTGCGCTGAAAAATATTGGGGAGCGGTTCTGCCATCTATATAGCCTGAAAGGCGTGCAGCATCTCAGCTATTAGCCAGCATCCATTTACGCAGCCGATTGGAGTCTCCAAAGGGTGTGAGTTTACCAAAGGAATTCAGAAGCACGATGGACACATTCTCACCATCTATATTGGCCTGCATAATTAAGCAGCGTCCAGCCTCATTGATATAACCTGTTTTGCTCAGGGCAATATCCCAGCTCTGGTTTTTGAGTAACCTGTTGGTATTGCCATAGCGCAGAGGGCCGCGTCGGGAGTAGGGGCGTACTTCCTGTCTAAGCGTGGTAGTGGCCTGGGTTATCAGGGGGTAAGTGCTGGCGGCAGTGACCATTTTCGATAAATCGCTGGCGGTAGCCTCATTGTCTGCGTGTAAGCCGGCCGGGTCGGAGAAGTGACTGTTGGACATACCCAGTGCCGATGCCTTTGCGTTCATGCTGAGCACAAATTTTTCCATGCCTCCGGGGAAGGTTCTCCCCAGCGCTGTAGCGGCCCTGTTTTCCGAGGACATCAGAGCCAGTTGTAACAATTCCTGCCTCGACAGTATTGCGCCGTATTCCAGGCGCGAGCCTGTCAGCCTTACCAGGTCTCTATCTTCCTTAGTGATTGTTATTTTTTCAGTGAGGTTTAACTCGGCATCCAGTATCACCATGGCGGTCATCAATTTGGTAAGAGAGGCAATCGGGCGCACCGTATTGACGTCCTTGCTGTAGATAACCTGACCCTGGGCTCCCGTAATCAAGGCGGATGCAGAGCGCAGCTGTGGGTCGCCCTTGAGATCCCCGAACTGGGATTCACTAGTGGCGCCCTGTGCCCCCACTGTTGGCAGCAGAAGTGCCAGGCCAACAATTTTTACCAGGGCTTGAATTTTTTTAACGTATATTACTTCGCCTTTAACCCGGTTCATGTTCTGCCCCCGCTACAACGCGCAGTAAGCCCTTGAAGGCGCGGGATGCCGAAGATTCACCGGAAACAACGCGATAGACATCCTGGGCAATAGGCATTTCAACATTATATTTCTCCGCCAGTGCGATAACGGCAGGGGCGCTCTTGGCACCCTCTGCCACCATTAGCATTTCATCGATGATTTCCTGCATGCCGCGCCCCTTTCCCAACTCGACACCCACGTGCCGGTTGCGGCTCTGGTTACTGGTGCAGGTGGCAATCATGTCGCCCATACCGGCCAGGCCGGCAAAGGTTTCAGCGCGCCCACCCATGGCAACCCCCAGCCGGGTAACCTCAGACAGACCGCGTGTGATCAGGGCGGAGCGCGTATTGTCTCCGGCACCCTGGCCGTCGCCCATGCCAACGGCGATGGCAATAATATTTTTCAGGACGCCGCCCAGTTCGCAACCGATGATATCGTTATTGGTATATACCCGGAACAGGCCACTGTTAAACAGGCCCTGTAGTTCCTTCATGATGATGGGGTCTTCCATGGCGATGACGCTGGCGGCTGCCTGCCCCGCCATAATTTCCCTGGCCAGGTTGGGCCCGGTGAGCACCCCCACGGGATGGCCGGGTAATACATCGTTAATGACCTGGGTCATGCGCATGCCGGTTTTCAATTCCAGACCTTTGGTGAGCGTGATGATGGGGACCCAGGGCCTGATATGTTGCTTGACCTCCTCTAGTACCGAGCGAAAGTTGTGGGAAGGTATGCCCATAATAATAACATCTGCGTTGGAGGCCGCGTCTGCAATGCTATGAGTTGCCTCGAGTTTTTCAGGCAGGGTGGCGCCAGGCAGGTAAGTTTCGTTGGTGTGCTTTGTGTTTATTTCGTCCACGGTGTCGGCATTGCGTGCCCACAGGGTGACCGGGGCATTGCGTGAGACCAGTGAGGCAACGGTAGTGCCCCAGGAGCCGCCGCCCATGATGCTGACCTTTAGTTTTGACTTTGGACTCATTTTCTACCCCGTCTTTATTTTATTTTTCTAGTATAAATTTCGGTTATTTGCTGACAGCGCGCGGATGACCTCCAGACGCCGTAATAACTCACGTATTTCCCTGGCCATATCACGCCTGGCCTGGGCCACCGATTCACCGCCACCCTTGGTGAGCTTGCGATGCTCCAACATTTTGAACCCATTAGAGAATAACAGTTTTCCAATAGAGGACTCAC
Source organism: Pseudomonadota bacterium (assembly GCA_030591305.1). Next base: position 2,247 of record JAUVBI010000084.1, on the reverse strand, counting down.
TGCTGATTCTACGCTGCAAGTAGGCCTGCTGCCCCAGACGCAATGCGTCGGAGATACAGGCTTCCTTTTCCAGTGTTTCGCTGGCGTCCATCCGTGCCAGCAGATTGATGACAACCGAGTAAGCCTCCGCGTAGGTCAGCAAGGTTGCGTGGGAAACCAATGGCGTCATTGAGTTCAGTAATTGTACAGCACCAATAGAGCCCTTCCCGATGAATGATTCCCAGTCTTCGTCGTAGTTGTCCAGATCCCTGCGAATCTCCTGCTGAAATTCTTCGCTGGGCGCATAGAAAAACTCGAACTTGAATAAGTCTCGCAAGTATTCAACTTCTGCCCAAAAAATATTGAGGGCACCACTGCCTTCGGTTTCACTGGCCCTGACAAGCGCCAGCTCGATGATGGCCTTGTTCACGAAGAAGTGAATGATGGTGTTGCGGTAATAGCTGGCAACCGGGTGTTGTTCCAGCGCGATGCCATAGACAATATCAGGCCCCTGGTCATAGCGCGTAACAATACCCTCGTTGATCATAATGCCCAGCAGCCCGTCCATCTGGTCGGCATAGGCGCGGTCAAAATCACTGGAAATACGCAGGTCGCGTGCTTCGGCCCATGCTATCAAGGCACCTAAATCGGCTATCATCTCATCTTCGGTCAATGCCTTGGGTGCCGCCCCCAGCAGACTCATGGTGACCAGAGAGGGGAAGGTAATGGGTGTTACCTTGTTTGCTTCAACGGCTATTTGGAAGGCTATTTTGGACAGTGCCAACCGGTCGCCCGGGTCGGGCGCCGTCTCCAGGACCACCGGCTCACCTATGTCCATATACACCTTGCCCATGGGTTTGGCCAAACTGCGGATATAGCCAATAAACCAACTCAGGGACTCTGCTCCCTTACTCCGCCCAGTCTGTTCCGTTGCGTATTCTTCTACATCCCGGATCAGGTCGTAGCTAATTGAGATAGGGATAATATGGATATTTTTGGCATCAGCGGTGTGGCAGGCTTCCAGAACATACTTCAACAAGCCGTAGCGTGGCGGCATTAACTTGCCCATTCGCGAGCGGGTTCCTTCAAAAGCCCAGTTCATTGGGAAGCGCTTTTCCATCAGGTAGCCGATGTAATGGCGCAGGGTCAACTTGTACAAGGCATTATCCTGAAAGCTGCGGCGGATAAAAATTGCACCCGAACGGCGCAACATAAAGCCCAGGCCGGCAAAAGCCATATTTGCACCGCCAAACATATGGGGCATAGGGAAATCATTTTCATACAGGACTTTCGGTATTACCATGCCGTCGAGATAAGTCTTGTGGGTCCATAAAAGCATGCAGGGGTGGTTGCGAACCAGCTTGCGCATCTTTTCCACTTCAGCTTGGTTGTAGACTATTTTTTCTTCGTAGCCCAGGTTCAGGCAAAAGCTGTTAAATCGAGCATAGAAGTCCAGCCAGAATGTACTGGGGATGGAGATCATTTCTTTCATGTAGATGGAGGCTTCTTTTATCAGGTCCAGCTTTTTAGCATTCTGTTCCTGAGCAAGTTTTTTTACCTCCTTGCGATAACTACTGCTGGCCTTTATATGTTCGGCAACAAAGCGGGGTACTTTGTACCGTCCGCCCTGCAGGCGTCGTTCATTGATATCCAGTACCAAGGCGGCCTGGCGTGCCACAAATTCTGCAAATTTATCGGGCGGGTCGCCGTCATCTGCCCCCTGTTGATGCTCAAAGCGTTCGTGCAGGTTTACTTTGGTATCGGGTTTTCCCGTGATCAGGTGTAATCTCTCGGGAAATTCTTTCAGGATTTTTCGTCCCCGCCGGGCACTGGGGCGTCGTTCATCGCCGAAGATCAGATTGCGTATGCTGGGTCCCGAGTCGAGGCTCTCCTGGGAGGGCACCCAGGCAACGCGTAGAGGGGCAATCACCGCACGGTCCGTTGATTCCAGGGCAATTTGCAGGGCAGAACTGTCTATCGTCTTTCTGTCATCGTCCAGAGATACCACGAGTTGCTCGGCGCTTACGTTAGCCGGACTGTGATGTTCAACCCACTGTTCCAGTAAGCTTTGCTCGAAGCGATTTCTGGCATCGAGGATAAAGATAACCCCCGGGGAGTTGTTTGCGGGCCAGGGGTTGTCCGTGAACATATCAGACTGCATCAGGACTTTTTACCTTTATCCTTACCTTTCCCTGCAGACTTTGGTTTAGCTTTGGGCTTCACTTTGTCTTTTGCCTTCAGCTTGGGCCTGGCTTTTGCCTTTGCCTT
>JAUVBI010000204.1 GCA_030591305.1 Pseudomonadota bacterium | reverse complement strand
CCGCCCTTCGCAGATTCGCAGGGTGAATTGGCCGAGGAGATTTTGGAAATACTGCGCCTTCATCATCCCGAAGCGGTTATCGATATGCACAATACCTCGGGTTCGGGTCCATCCTTTGGTGTGTGTACACACATGGACAGACAACACGATGCCCTGGTTTCAATTTTTACCCAACGACTTATTGTTTCCAACCTCAGTCTCGGTGCTCTGATGGATATCAGTGAGCACTCCTATCCGACTGTGACGGTGGAAGTGGGGGGGCGCCTCGATGACGAGGCACACGAATTGGCTCATGAGGGATTGTGCCGGTATTTTCAGGTGGACACCGTGTTGGCCCAGGGTGATACAGATTGGGGACTTGAGTTGCTGTGCGACCCCATTCGGCTGGAGTTGAATGAAGGGGTAAGCCTTACCTATGCAGAGCGGGCCAGTGACCGCCATGACATCACCTTGTCACCCGATATAGAACATCACAACTTTGGCAGCGTGTCAGTGGACACCCAGCTGGGTTGGGCCAGCGGGCCGGAGCACCAGCTGTTCAGCGCCCTGGATTCGAACGGGCGCTGTGCCGTGAGCAAGTTGGTTCGTGTAGAGCGGGGCAGGCTGTATGCTGCCCAGGGCCTCAAGCTATTTATGATCACCAACAATGCGGCAATCGCGCAATCAGATTGCCTGTTCTATGCGGTGGCCGATGACGGCAGTACCATCTGTAGCTAGCGCGCTCAGGACACCATTTTGGCGATTGTTTTCTCTACACTGGGGCCGTCGCCATCGCACATCAGGGTGTTGCTGGCTGAGTTGATATACCAAGTGTCTTATCTGTAGATGTTTTCGAGAAATCCGATGGACAGCAGGTCCCCGCCCGTTTCACCATGGGGTGATAATAGAGGCTAGGTTGAGGAGGAATTTTCACAGTGAAAAAATTGTTTGCAATGACAGGCGGTGCGACAGGTATTGGCGCTTCTTTAAAGGAAAAGCTTCGCGAACGCGGTGACATAGTGATTGTGGTAGATCTGTGCGAAGCAGATATTGAGGCGGACCTCTCCACCCGGGAGGGGCGCAGCAAGGCGATTGAAGGTATTAAAAAACAGGCGCCAGAAGGTTTGGATGGATTTATAGCCTGTGCCGGCCTGCCTCCGGTTGCGAAACCGCTCTCACTTATTTCAAGAGTAAATTTCTTTGGCGCCACGGTGTTGATCGAAGGCCTGGCGGACCTGGTGGCGATGAAGAAAGGCGCTATTGTGGCGGTGGGCTCCAACTCCGCTGCCATGCCGGGCCTGAATGAAGAATATATCGAATTGCTTTTGGCGGGAGACGAGGAGGGGGCTTGTACCCTGATAGAAATGCTGGATGGCCATAACGCCTATGCCGGCTCCAAGAATGCCCTGATACGCTGGGTCAGGCGACAATGCCCTGAACTTATGCGCAGGGGCGTGAGAATGAATGTCGTTGCGCCGGGTATGACCGCCACACCGCTTACCGACAAGGTGTTCGAAGATGCGGACTTCGGCGCTGCAATGACTGAGTTTGAAAAAAGTATACCCTACGGGGAGATGGCCACAGCGGACATGATTGCCGATACTATGATGTTCCTGCTGGATTCCGCCTCGCGCTATGTCAGTGGCTCCATTTTGTTTGTCGACGGTGGTCACGATGCATTGTTGCGCCCGGATCAGTTCTGATTCTGCGCTTAACACCTGTCGCTAAAACAGGCAGGTTATTTCAACGGATGAAAAATGGCCTGATTTAATTGAATTTTGGGCTTGCAATTCAAATCCAAAGCACTGAGTATATATACAGTAGTTTTGCTGTATGAACAGATTTACTCCAATTGAGAAAAGAGGTGCAACATGGATACGAATAAGCAAAAAGCATTGGACGCGGCACTGAGCCAGATAGAGCGGCAGTTTGGCAAGGGAACGGTTATGCGCATGGGAGACAAGGAGCGTGTTGCCATGCCCTCCATCTCCACCGGTTCCCTAGGGCTGGACATCGCATTGGGCATAGGTGGTCTGCCCAAAGGGCGAATCTGCGAAATTTATGGTCCGGAATCCTCCGGTAAAACCACCTTGACCCTACAGGTAATAGCCGAGGCCCAGAAAGCTGGCGGCACAGCGGCCTTTATTGACGCTGAGCACGCGCTGGACCCCGTCTATGCTGAAAAACTGGGTGTTAGCGTGGATGACCTCATCCTCTCCCAGCCCGACACCGGAGAGCAAGCGCTGGAAGTCACAGAAATGCTGGTGCGCTCGGGCGCGGTCGATGTATTGGTTGTCGATTCTGTCGCCGCCCTGGTTCCCAAGGCTGAAATTGAAGGAAGTATGGGTGATTCCCATGTGGGGCTACAGGCCCGCTTGATGAGTCAGGCCATGCGCAAACTCACCAGCGCTATTAAGCACAGCAATTGCCTGGTGATCTTTATCAACCAGATTCGTATGAAGATAGGTGTGATGTTTGGCTCCCCCGAGACAACAACCGGCGGTAATGCCCTGAAGTTTTACTCCTCTGTACGCCTAGACATTCGCCGTATTGGTGCGGTAAAGAATGGCGATGAAGTCATCGGCAATGAAACCCGGGTGAAGGTGGTTAAAAACAAGGTGTCGCCACCGTTCAAGCAGGCTGAGTTCCAGATTATGTACGGCAAGGGCATTTACCACATGGGAGAGGTTATCGACTGGGGTGTTAAAATCGGCCTGGTGGATAAGGCTGGCGCCTGGTACTCCTATAAGGGCGATAAAATTGGCCAGGGCAAGGCTAATTCGGCGAAGTTCCTGGAGGACAATCCTGCGGTTGCCAATGAAATAGAAACACTTATTCGCAAGCAACTGCTGGAGCCCGATGAGCCCGCGGCCAAAGCAGAAGCTGCAGCCAAGGCGGAGGCCGCCACAGAGTAACTTTAGTGCCAACCTTTTTTGCACAGGTGCCGGGTAATCCACTTATCCCCCTCTCAATCCGGCACCTGTTTTTTTAGTGCCTGTGACGGCAACACACAAACGGGAGGTGGCAGGTTCCCTGCAGCCTGAGTTACAGCCGGACCCCGCTGGGGTCAATCCTACGGATATACGTTTTGCCGCAATGAATTATCTGGCACGTAGGGAGCATACCCGGAAGGAGTTGTGCCAGAAATTAAAACGCCGCTTCCCGGACACCACTTTACTTGAAACAGAAATTCAGCGCCTGACGGATGAGAACCTGCAGAGCGATGAACGCTTTGCCGAAAACTTTGTTTGCTATCGTTCGGGTCTGGGCTTTGGTTTGCTGCACATTCAGCAGGATATGAGGCAGCGCGGCCTGACAGATTGTGAAATTGCGCTGGCTATCGAAAGAGCAGACGTTGATTGGAGCGCGCTTGCTGCAGAGGTTTTCCAAAAGAAATTTGGTGAACAGCCCACAGTAGATATGAAAGAAAAAGCCCGGCGTGCCCGCTTTATGCAGTACCGTGGTTTTGCTAGCGACGAATATCGTCATTTACTGCAGTGGTGAATGCCGCGCTTGTACTAATCACGCGTATGTATCTATTCAGCATTATTTTTTCACATACATTAGTATGACCCAGCGGGAAATTTGCGCTCCGTAAAAACTAAATAACAATAAGGTTGGGCGAAATCTAATGCAAAGAAGCTTCGGTTTTTGGCGATCCTGGGCGCTGGTGGTCGGCAGCATGATCGGCAATGGTATTTTTTTGCTACCGGCTGTGCTGGCCCCCTATGGCAGCCTGAGTGTACTTGGCTGGGTATGCTCGGGTTTTGGTACTTTGTTGATTGCGTTTATGCTGGGAACACTGGCTAAACGAAACCCGCGTCTGGGTGGCCCCTACGCGTATACTCATATGGCGTTTGGAGATATGCCCAGTTTTTTCATTGGTTGGGGTCACTGGATTTCCTACTGTTCTGCCACGGCGGTCGGGGGCATTGCCCTGGTTGCTTACCTCGGTTTTTTTATCCCACAGTTGGTCGATACGCCCGCTTTGGGAGCAATAACAGCACTGGCCATCATCTGGATCGTGACGGCACTGAATATTACCAGTATTAAATCTGCGGGAATTTTTCAACTCATTACCACCGTACTGAAACTCGCTCCGCTATTTTTAATTGCCGGTGGCGGCGTATTGTTCGGTGATGTAGGCAGTATTCCTGCAAGCAACCCCCATAATGAATCACCGGTACTTCTTCTATCGGGGCTTGTGATTCTAACCATGTGGGCTTTTGTCGGTGTTGAGAACGTGACCATTGCGGCCGATGAAGTCATTGAGCCCGAAAAGACCATACCCCGGGTATTGTTGGTGGGTACCGTCACTGTTGTTGCATTTTATATTACCGCGACTCTGGGTATTATGGCCCTGATACCACAGGCTGACTTAGCGCAGTCATCTGCACCCTTTGCCGATGCTGCGGTGGTTTTATTTGGTGGCTGGGGCGGCTCTCTGGTGGCACTGGGGGCCATTGCTTCCATTGTCGGGGCACTCAATGGCAATGTTCTCACCAGCGGTATGCTGCCACGGGCCATTGCAATGAATAAATTGTTTCCCATGCGTTTCGCCAACTTGAATAAGGCGGGGTCACCCGCATTTTCACTGGTGGTAGCAGCGGCTATTGCATCTATTTTAATTATGATGAACTATACAAAAGGTCTGCTTGCGGCCTTTGAAATGCTCATCATACTTTCCACTCTGACAACTTTGCTACCTTATTCGGCCTCGGCCTTGAGTGAGTTTGTATTGCAAAAGAGAGAGGTAGAAGCGGGTGAGTCTGTCAATTACAAGGCCGTTATCATTGCCATGGGTGCACTGGCATTCTCTGTATTTGCAATTGTGGGGTCTGGGCTGGAAGTCGCCGCCTATGGTCTGGCTTTACTCGCAGCGGGCTATCCAATTTATCGCCTGCAGAAAAATAAGCCAACTTAGCTTGGGCCTGTTCGACCTGAAAACTCCAGTGCCTCGTCCTCCAGGCTGCCATGGCGCAACATAACAATATCCTTCAGGTAGCTCTGGTACAGTTTCCAGGGTGGGCGGGTTCCCTGTGCCGGCAGTAGGTCGGCAGCGCGTTCAACATAGCCCGATGACAGTCCCATATAGGGCTCTCTTTCTAGTGATAGGTCACTGTTGTGTGGCATGCATCGGCTGTAGCCATGTTTGTCCATATAGTTGAGCAATCGACAGATATAGTCACAGGTGAGGTCGCATTTCAGTGTCCAGGAGGCGTTGGAATAGCCCATGGAGAAGGCCATGTTGGGTACATCGCTGAGCATCATTCCCTTGTAGGTCAGCGCGTTGTGGGCTTGCAATATCTTGCCGTCAATAGTGAATTCAACATCGCTGAGGAACTGCAGCTTTAAACCCGTTGCTGTAATGATAAGATCGGCTGGCAAATTTTCTCCTGATTTCAGTACAATACCTGTTTCGGTAAAGCGGTCGATGTGGTCGGTCACTACCGAGGCCATACCCTCTTTGATAGCTTCGAACATGTCCCCGTCCGGCACCAGGCACAGGCGTTGATCCCAGGGGTTATATTTGGGAGTGAAATGGGTTTCCACATCGTAATTTGGCCCCAGCTCTTCTTGCACCATGCTGATCAGTCTCGCCTTGGCCTGTTCGGGATACTTCTGGCAGCGTCGATAGATATACTGCTGAAACAAAATATTTCGCCACCGGATGATGAAGTATGCAACCT
>JAUVBI010000211.1 GCA_030591305.1 Pseudomonadota bacterium | reverse complement strand
TTTGGTCGGTGTGAGAGGATTCGAACCTCCGACCCCGTCGTCCCGAACGACGTGCGCTACCAGGCTGCGCCACACACCGAGAAAGAACCGTTCTAGTATATCCCCGCCCAGCGGGCCAGAAACTGGCTTAATATGCTCAAGCTGAACACAATGACGATGAGGAGGATGAGCAGGCGGCCGGGGCGAAACGGCTTGCGCTCCACGGAGTTGATGCCATGGGTAATAAACTCGTCGACCTTTGCCTGATCTTCAGGGTAGAGGCGGTTTGTATAACTTGCGTCGGTTTTTTCTATTTTAGTCATGGCCGGAAATAAAGAAGGAGAGAGTCACAACGTGTATTCTCTCCCCTTGACGCGAAAAAGTCACCCCGTGAGGGCACTTTCCTGCACACTGAATGCTAAAAATCGAACATCTCTTCCGGCATGTCCATCAAATTTTCCGGGCCGGTGAGCATGGACTTCTTGTGCGCACGGGTACGGGGCAGGATACGGTCGAAGTAGAACCGGGCAGTCATCACTTTGGCCTCGTAAAATGATACATCGCCATCGGCCTCCGCTATTTTTTGTCTCGCCAGTACCGCCATGCGAGCCCAGAAGTAAGCCAGGGTGACGTAACCACTGTACATCAGGTAGTCCACCGCGGCGGCGCCTGCTGCGTCGGGGTTCTCTGCGGCAGCCGTACCGATATCCATGGAAAGCTTCAGCCATTCATCAACAAAACCCTTTAGCCTGGCAACAAACTCCTTGTCTTCCTCACCAGTGTTAGCCGCACAGAATTCGCTGATGACTTCCGTAAAGCCCATAAGCAATTTACCACCGCTACCCAGCACCTTGCGGCCTATTAAGTCCATGGCCTGTATGCCCGTGGTACCTTCATAGAGCATGGCAATACGTGCGTCCCGTACAATTTGCTCCATGCCCCACTCTTTGATAAAACCGTGCCCGCCGTAAACCTGCATTCCCAGGTTGGCTGACTCAAAACCGGTTTCAGTGACAAAAGCCTTGGCGATAGGCGTCAGGAACGCCATTAAATCATCGGCCTTTTTGGCGTCTTCCTCGGAGCCGGCTTGAATAACGTCACCCAACTGTGCGAGGTAATACAGGAAAGCCCGGCTTCCCTCGGCAAAGGCCTTCTGGGTGAAGAGCATACGTCGCACATCGGCATGTACAATAATCGGGTCTGCGGGGCCATCGGGATTTTTAGGGCCGGTCAGACTGCGCATAGAAAGCCGGTCTCTGGCGTAGGCCAGGGCTCCCTGGTAAGACAACTCACCGTGCGCCAGACCCTGTATGGCAGTACCCAGTCTGGCGGTGTTCATAAAGGTAAACATACTGGACATACCCTTATTGGCCTCACCAATCAGGTATCCCCTCGCACCATCGAAGTTCATGGTGCAGGTTGCTGAGGCCTTGATACCCATCTTCTTTTCAATGGAACTACAGTGCACCGCGTTTCTGTCGCCCAGGGTACCATCGGCATTCACACTGAACTTGGGAACGATAAACAAAGAGATACCCTTGGTACCCATGGGCGCACCCGGAAGCCTTGCAAGAACGATATGGATGATATTTTCGGCCATATCGTGTTCACCGGCGCTGATAAATATCTTGGTCCCGGTGATGGCGTAGGAGCCGTCATCCTGTGGCTCGGCCCTGGTGGTCAACAGGCCCAAATCAGTGCCACACTGGGACTCGGTCAGGCACATGGTGCCAGTCCAGTCTCCGGAGATAAGCTTTGTGAGATAGTGCGTTTTCTGGTGCTCGTCACCGTGTTCTTCAATTGTTTTGATCGCACCGTGGCTGAGGCCCGGGTACATACCCCAGGACCAGTTAGACGAACCGGTAAACTCTGTGACACAGATGCCCAGCATATTGGGCATGCCCTGGCCGCCGTATTCAACTTCGGCGGACAATGCCGGCCAGCCATTATCGACATACTGCTTGTACGCCGCAGGGAAGCCCTCAGGCGTTTTCACACCCTCCTCGCTCCAGTGGCAGCCCTCATCGTCGCCCGGCTGGTTCATGGGTGCCAGGACTTCTTCACAAAACTTGGCCGCTTCCCCGACAATGGCATCTATCATATCCTGAGTGGCTTCTTCAAAGCCCGGCAGGCTCTGGTATAGCTCCTCCGACTGCAAAAGTTCATTCATGACAAAGCTTACGTCGCGCAAAGGCGCTTTATATTCTGGCACGGTGTGTACCTCCAAGTTGATGTAGCCCAAAAAAGCACAGCACAGTTTTGTGTGCACTTGAGCTTATGTGTTCAGTGCACACATTTTGCTTGAAATCAGGCTAAAGTCAAATACATTTTTGGACTTGCAACGTCCAATTTAGATGCCGGATAGTTATAAACAAAGGTGGGCCATTAGCTATAGCCCAGACAATACAGCCTGTTTTGATGAAAAATAGGTCACCCTTTTGGGACGGATACGGGCCAGAATAGGTGAAGTTTACATTTTATTGAGTACTCCACCCTAAGTGACAAATTATGACGACACAGCCGAAAGCCTCTCGCAAGCCCACACTTAACGGCCTGTTTGTAGCCTCCCTGGAGGGGCTGTTCCCCAATTATTGCTACCTGTGCGGATTACGCAGCTACCGGGAGCAGCCCTTGTGCTCGGCCTGCGAGCAGAACTTGTCAGCCAATGAAAGCTGTTGCGCAGTCTGCGCCCTGCCAATAGACCGGCTTTTACCGGAATGGAATAACCACCCGGCCCGGTGCGGCCAGTGTCTGCAATCGCCACCCCAATTTGACCGTGTAATCGCGCCGTGGACCTACGATGAGAAAATAGCATTTCTACTCCATCGCTGGAAATTTCACGCAGACCACAGGTTGTCTTCTGTGCTGGCATATCTTTGGCTGCACCAATTACGCGGGGAAATCGCGCCACCCGATATTATCGTACCCACACCCCTGCATTGGTCAAAACGCTGGCGGCGGGGCTTTAACCAATCTGAATTATTGTGCATCGAGTTACGCAGACAATGCCCAGCTTTGACAGAGGTGCCCATGGACACTCACCTGATACAACGTCATCGCGCGACCTCCGCCCAATCGGGTCTGGCTGCCATAGAGCGGGTAGGCAATATGCGCGGTGCCTTTACAGCACGCCGACGCTGTGACAACCTGCGCGTCGCCATTGTCGATGATGTGCTGACAACAGGTGCAACTGCCACAGCTATGGCGACAACATTGCGAGATGCGGGGGCAAGCACCATTGAAATCTGGTGCATAGCCCGTACACCTGAACCGCAACTTTAAAAGGCTTACCGCCGGAGACCATCATGCGCACCGCTATTCTCCTCCTGCTGCTACTGTCCACATCGCCCCTCAGGGCAGAAGTCGTCCGCATTGCCACCGCCGCCAATTTCAGGGCCACAGCTGAAAAAATTGGCGCCGAGTTTGAGGCCAATAGCATCCATAAAGTCACACTTAGTAGTGATTCTACCGGAATTCTTTACAGCCAGATACAGCACGGTGCGCCATTTGATATTTTTTTTGCTGCAGACAAAAAATCAGCCCTGAAACTGGAGAAAAATAGCTTTGGCGTACCCGGGGAGCGCTATTGTTACGCCCTGGGTACACTGGTACTTGTAGGCAGCGATAACCCAAACAATGACCTGGCTAACCCCCAGCTCAGTCTGGCAATTGCCAACCCCGTTACTGCTCCCTACGGCAAAGCGGCCCTCGAAATACTGCAACGCCCCGAATTCCAAAACGCCACGAGCAGGAAACTGGTGCGCGCCAATAATGCCATACAGGCCTATCAGCACTGGTACAGTTCCACCGTCGATATGGCGCTGGTGCCGCTGTCTCTGGCGTTGGGCGAGGGCACAGCGATCAGCCCCAGCTGGTACACTGCCATTGAGCAGCATGTTATTTTGCTGAAACATGGCGAGGAAAGCCCCGCCGCAAAAGCCTATATGCGTTGGATTCGGAGTGAACAGGTGCAAACACTGATTGTGAAAGCGGGCTACGGATCCTGCCCATGACAGAAGTAGAATGGGCCGCAATTTGGCTCACCATCAAGCTGGCCACCATCACCACTCTATTTCTGCTGCTTCTGGGCACACCCCTGGCATGGTGGCTATCCAGGCGACGCAATAACTTCAGCGCTTTTGTGGAATCGATTGTTGCCCTGCCCCTGATTCTGCCGCCCACTGTACTGGGTTTTTATCTGCTTCTCCTGCTCGCCCCACAGACGGCGCTGGGCGAGTTTTGGCAGAACCTGACAGGCTCGCAACTTGCCTTTAGTTTCAGCGCCCTGGTCATCGGCTCGGTTATTTACTCCCTGCCCTTTGTGGTACAGCCCCTGCAGGCCGCCTTCAGTCGGGTTCCCCCGGCACTATTGCAAGCGGCGGCCACACTGGGTGCTCCACCTCTTGACCAGTTCAAGTCAGTGGTATTGCCCCTGTGTAAGCGTAGTTTTATCACCGCCGCCAGCCTGGGCTTTGCCCACACAGTAGGTGAATTTGGTGTTGTGTTAATGATAGGTGGCAATATCCCGGGAGAAACGCAGGTCATTTCCATCGCCATCTACGACCAGGTTGAATCTCTGCAGTTTGGCAATGCCCATAGGCTGGCCGCGGGGCTGGTCATATTTTCAGCCGCACTACTGTTCTTGCTATATCGCAGTAACAGGCAGAATTTCTGGCGGGTTCCCGGGTGAGCGAGCTCACACTACAGCTCTCCAGCGGGGGGGATAATGAATTTTCCCTACAGATTGATTGCCAGCTTCCAGCAACGGGGGTCACTGCCATCTATGGGCCAAGCGGTAGTGGAAAAACGACATTGCTGAATTGCATTGCCGGTTTACACCCCAACAAAGGTGATGGCCTGATTCGCTTTCGGGATAAATTGTGGCAGAGCGACGCAGGATTTACACCGGCCTGGGAGAGACAGATTGGCTTTGTGTTCCAGGATGCTCGCCTGTTCCCCCACCTCAGTGTTGAGCAGAATCTCAATTTTGCCATGCAACGCCGTGACAGTGATGACACAGTCTCCTTTGATGATGTAAGCCAATGGCTACAATTGAACGATTTGCTGGCGCGCCTGCCAGAAAGCCTCTCCGCAGGTCAAACACAACGTGTCGCCATTGGCCGCGCCCTGCTGAGCGGCCCACAACTGTTACTTATGGATGAGCCCTTTGCCAACCTCGATCACGCGGCCCGCGAGGAGTGCCTGTACTACCTGAAGCGCCTGCGCAAATCGCTGGATATACCCATTTTATACGTCAGTCATGATATCGAGGAAGTCAGCCAGATAGCCGACTACCTGGTACTGCTGGAAAACGGCCAAATTGAGTCTCAGGGCTCGCTGCTGGAGCTGTGCAGTGCCCTGGATACCCGGCTATCTCACGAAGAACAGGCCGCAGCCATCGTCCTTGGAACGCTACAGAAACACGACACCCAGTTCGGTTTGAGTGAAGTTCAAATCGAAGGCGAGACCCTGTTCGTCAGCCATATCGAAGC